>CAJJAS010000129.1 GCA_905182245.1 gamma proteobacterium HTCC2207
TATGCCCTGGCAGAATACGCTAGCGGCGGTCAGTCTGAGTTAATCGATGACTGCTTAGCCTCTGCTCCTGCACTGTGGATTCCACCACGACCTATTCTTGATATTGGTGCTGCACTGACAGTGGGCATGCGTTTTCGTGGTGTGGGTCTAGATCGTTAAAGAGCCGAGGCGGGCTTTATATTTCTTTCGCTCAAGGCCTTTTAATCTTTGCGCTCAAGGCTGTTTAATCTTTTCGGAGTTTAAGCAATCGATCTGAATGTACGCCATCCACATAGCCCATAAATCCAGAATGAATATTGTAGCCCATGAGCTCACGAGTTCGTTTGGGTAATGTTGCTGCAATGGATCTAGGCACAGCCGCCATCATGTTCTCTAACTGCCGCGCCCACCCTACACAGTATTGGGGTGTAACAATCAATCTATTATCAGCTGATTGGTTCGCGCCACCACGATGAATCAATGTGCCCTTAGCAATCATTAATGATCCCGCTGGCAGCATTACTTTTATAGCATCCGGATGAGGCTGAGGGTCTTCACCTGCTGCAACAGAGACGTCTTGCGAGACCGTTTCGAAATTACTTAATAGCCCTCCTGGCTGATCTTCAGCACCCCACAAATGGCTACCGGGAATAATTTCCGTGGCACCATTTTCTCCAGTCGTCTCATCAATTGCCCAGAAAGAACTCAACCCGTAGGCCGGTCGAGGCCGAGGAACAAAAATATCAAAATCGTCATGATGCCAAGGCTGAACGGTTTCACCAGGCTGTAAATTAATCGCCAACAATGAAGTTAACAAGCAGCTCTCTCCTAGGTCCGCTTCGGCAAAAGCTAACGCTAAAGGATGGCTAACCATATCTGAAAAAACCTCAGGCGCTTTCGCTAGCAGTGAATACACGCGATGAGATTTATACCCTTCAAAATTATTGCGACCCGGTTTATTTAAATAGGGCTGTAGCGCATCGCGAACCCGCTTAATCTCGGAAGCGTTCATCACGTTTTTAAAGACCAAATAACCCTCAAGGTCATATTCGCTTTTAAGGTCAGCAAATGTGCGGCCTTGCAGCCAGGGTGATAGGGCGCTGTAATCTACGGGTTTGATGGCATGCTGAGTCATTTTTTAATACTCATATAATCGTCGAATTGACTAGCTGTTACATAGACAGCAAGTTCGGATGCAGGATTCATATGTTCCTGAGTGTAGATTGAAGTGCCAGCAAATGAAAGTAACGGCTATTTAGTAGAATTGAATGGTGGAGAGAGTTTTCTCCAATTCGCTAGAGCGAGCATCAACGTACCCCATCTCAGCCAAACTAGTTGCTTATTAGCCAATAATCACGCCAAATTGCACTCTGGCAGCAACAAAAAACCAAATTTGAATTAAAAACGAAGCAGATAAAGACTGGGTATGAATAAACCAGCAATCAGGGGGAAGCATGGTTGGGCTGTATATAGAGTATGAATATTGGGTTGCCGCAGTGCAGTTGATACTGGCGATGTTAGGTATGGGTGCTGGGCTCCAGTTAGCTGATTTCCAGAAGGTAGTGGCGCAGCCTAAGGCGGTTACCGTTGGCTTGGTTATGCAGCTGGTAATCGTGCCGCTGATTGGTCTGGTCTTTATTCTCTACACCGATCTACCTCCCGGTATGATCATCGGCATCGCGATTATTGCAGCTATCCCTGGCGGCACTATATCCAATGTATTCACGCTGATGGCGAGGGGCAATGTTCCTCTGTCCATCAGTATCACAGGGCTCACATCTGTGGCCTGTCTGGTTACTACGCCGCTTATTTTGGATGTCTTAATCTCGGACTATATGACTGATAGCTTTACCATGCCGGTGGTGCGGATTGCCACTGAAATTGGGCTCTGTCTGTTACTGCCGCTAATGCTAGGTATGGTTTTTTTAAGACTGTTTCCCGCCTATGCCAAACAATTTTCGACTGTTTGCGTGCGAGGCTCTTTGCTAGGTATTACCATGATTGCCCTTGGCTCTCTCGGGGCTGGCCGTCTGAATATGGCGGATACCCCAGTGGCGGACCTTGCGTTGCTGTTTGGCTTTATTATAGGCCTCACGATTGTGGGCCTGTGGCTGACCAAAACATTTGGGTTAGCCCAGGAAGACAACACGGCGATTGAAATGGAAGTGACCGTGCGCAACATTAACCTTGGCTTTCTGCTCAAGGCCTCTCTATTCCCATTAGTGGCTGGAGAGAGCAATCCTGTGGCAGATATGGTGCTTTTATCGCTGCTGCTCTATGGGTCCTGGCAGCTGGTGATGGGTGTTGTGTTTATATTCTGGCGCCGCAAGCAGGCTGAGGCAATCGAGCGCAGCCTCTCAACTGCCCTCTAATTGCACTCTCAATGCACTCTCATTGTACGAAGAAGATGGATCATTTAGATAAAGGTAAACTTAGCCAAAAAGATTGCCGCCAAAAACCAAGCGCCCATGGTGATTTCCGCGCGCTTGCCGGTGCACAGCTTAACGGCCACATAGGTTATAAACCCTAAGGCAATACCATTGGCAATCGAGAACGATAAGGGGATCAGAATAATGGTGACCAGTGCCGGCAATACCTCGGTAGTATCTGACCAATCAAGTGCCTCCATGCCCCCCAACATCAGAATAGCCACATAGATAAGCGCCCCCGCGGTGGCATAGGCAGGCACCATGGCCGCCAGTGGCGAGAAGAAAATTGCCAGTAGAAACAATGTTCCCACAACTACTGCCGTAAGTCCGGTACGACCACCCGCCTCAACACCGGCTGAGCTTTCAACATAGCTAGTGACCGGCGCACAGCCAAAGAATGCGCCCATGACACTGGAACTACTGTCCGCTTTAAGTGCGCGATCCATATTCTCTGCATCGCCCTTTTCATCAATCAAACCCGCACGGCTAGCCACCCCCAAGAGAGTACCTGCAGTATCAAATAAGTTAACAAATAGAAACGCAATAATCACACTGGCCATTGCCACATCAAGGGCACCCAAAATATCTAACTGCATAAAGGTTGGCGCAAGACTAGGAGGCGCTGACACCAACCCATTAAACTCAACAAGACCCAGCACCAAGCCAATAATGGTGGTGCCTAAAATACCGATAATAATCGCACCTGGGACTTTGCGCATGGACAGAATGGCAATGGTTAAAAAGCTAAGGGCCGCGAGAAAAGTCTCAGGCTTGGTGAGGTCACCCAGGGATAAATAGGTAGCGTTATTGGCGACAATAATACCCCCGGTCTTAAGGCCAATAAAACCAACAAACAGACCAACACCCACGCCCATCGCAATACGCATATTGAATGGAATACTATCCAACATCCAACGTCGCATACGGGTAACACTCATAATCACAAACAGGATTCCCGCTAAAAACACTGCACCTAATGCAATCTCCCAGCTGTAGCCCATCTCGCCGACCACGGTATAGGTGAAGAACGCGTTGAGTCCCATGCCCGGCGCCATACCAACCGGCCAGTTGGCATAGAGCCCCATAACGTAGCAGGCCAGTGCCGCAGCCAAACAGGTACCCACAAAACTAGCGCCCTGATCCATTCCACTAGCGGCCATCATCTGCGGGTTTACGAAAATAATATAAACCATAGTGATGAACGTGGTCATACCGGCAACCACCTCAGTGCTCACTGTTGTGCCATGAGCCTTTAGTTTAAATAGACGATCGAGCAATGCGTTCATTGGTGTGTTTCCGTTATAGGTAAAAAATATGCCGCCAATTTAACCATACTGTCACGTATAGCCGTATACCTATTCGAAAAATTAAATACTTAAATAGTAGACTCAAAGGTTACTGGCAAGCTAATTGCTTTCTATTCGGTACTGTCTAATAACAAGATAAAAAGCTAAAATAACCGGCTTTATCGCCTCACATTGGTGCGATTTACGCTTACAGGGCAACTTATGCCCCATTACGGAACAAAATAACCTCTAACAATACCCAACTACCTATAAGGCACTAGCATGATTTATTCGCGTATTTCGGTCACAACTCTATCTGTCGCAATTACTGCAGCTCTCTCTGGCGGTGCTCTGGCACAAAGCTCTACGCAAGTTTTTGAAGAGGTGCTGGTGACCGCAGAAAAGCGCAGTGAAAGTCTCCAAGATTTGTCCCAGGCAATTACTGTACTCAGCGGCGATAATTTAGATAATCGACAAATAGCTTCCTTTGTTGACCTTAGCGCGATCGCGCCCGGCGTAAACATCGCTAAGAATGAAGGCTTTAAAACAGTTATTACCATTCGTGGTGTCGGCAACGAAGCTAACCAGAATGCAATTGCGAATCCTTCTGTGTCTTACCACTTAGATGGTATCTATGTAGCCTCACCCTTTGCTCTACAAACCGACTTTTTGGATTTGGAGCGCATTGAAGTGCTAAGAGGCCCACAGGGCACTCTATTTGGTCAGAACTCTACTGGCGGTGCGATTAACGTTATTACTCAGGCGCCCTCACTGGATGGCACCTTCGGCAAAGCCGACCTGACGCTTGGTGACTATGGTTTAGTTAAAGCGCGTGCAGCCTACAACCTGCCCCTGTCGGATACCCTGGCAGTGCGTGCATCGGTTATTTCTAACAAGCGTGATGGTTTCACTGAAAACCTAACTTTGGGTCAGGATCTCGATGACGCCAACAGCATGTCGGCTCGTGTTCGTGTGCTCTATGAGCCCAGCGATGACTTCCGTGCTAACTTCACGGCGCAATACTTTGACGAAGATCGCAATGGTGCCGCGCAAAAAGGACTACTCGATCCCACTCCCGGTGCGCGCAAACTGCGTCAGGATTCACGAGCAGACTATGAGCTGACTTCAGAGCTTTACAGTGCCGTTTTAGAATGGGACTTTGAGTCATTTACGTTAAAGTCATTGACCAGTTACCAAAATGATGACGTGCTGATCAATCGCGACAACGATCGTAACGACATTGCAGTACTTGCGCCATTCGCTCAGTTACCAAGCATCTATGTTCCAGAAACTAACAAGCAGACCACCATCACTCAAGAAGTGAACTTGGTTTCAGCCGAGTCACTATTTGGGAAATTAGACTGGGTAGCAGGCCTGTTTTATTTGGATACAGAAGTAGAGATTAGTATTCTCGAACTGCTCGACTTTAACTTCAATGGCACCTTTGATCCCTTCACCCTCGATCAAGTCTTTGCCTATGACGATAGCGCTGAGATCGGTTTTATCTCTGACTCCAAGCCTGAGCGAGATTCGGTCTCTATCTATGGTCAGGGAACTTGGAACTTCAATGAAGAATGGCGTGCAGTATTCGGTATGCGTTATACAGAAGATGAAGTTTATAGTGCGGTGACTAACTTCTATGGTCGCTCAGGTACAGATATTATTGAAATGAGCAGTGAGAAGGTAACGGGGCGTTTTGTTGTCGAGCATGACTTTAACGACAGCACTATGGCCTATGGCTCTTATACGCGAGGCTTTAAGCCCGGCGGTTCCAACCTGACTTATGGTCTTGAATCCATTGTTGCGCCGGTTGTTGTGCTGCCAACATTTGAAGAAGAGATCGTTGATGCCTATGAAGTGGGTCTGAAAACTGATCTGGCCGATGGCCGCGTGCGCTTGAACACAGCAGCCTTCTACTACAACTATGAAGGACTGCAGTATCAGGCAACTGATCCAGAAGTGTTCCAGGGTGGTGTGGGCAACATTCCAAAATCAGAAATATTTGGTGCCGAGCTTGAGCTGTCAGCTTTCTTATCTGACTCACTGATTCTTGATGTTCGTCTGGCGTGGTTGGAAACTGAAATTACCGGCGATCATCTGGCGCTGGACAATGTGCAATCAGAAGCCGCAGGCAATGCCTTAATCGGTCAAGGGTTTAACCTTTTCAGCAATGAAATTCAGGTAGCTCGCTCTGCTGCAGTGCAGAATGTTAACGGCAATGAACTGGCTAAAACACCAAATTTCACCGGTAATGTTGCACTCAACTGGAATACTGATCTCACCTCTTGGGGAGAGCTAAACAGCAGCCTACAGTACACCTACAGAGGCGCGTTCAAGCACCGCATCTTCAACAACGACGTGACCGATGTGGTGCCTAGCTACGACGTAATCGATTTGATTGTAGGCTTCCGTCCAGACGGACAAGATTGGCGCGTTGAGCTGGTCGGTAAGAACCTTACCGATGAAGCGGGTATTAACGCACGCTTTACCGATGTGTTCGGTGTTGGCGCAACCGGCGATGAGCTGATTGGTCCACGTCAGGTTATGGCACGTTTTGCCATGGATTTCTAACACCAGAGAATCGGATTTAGGTGATGGATTAAAATCCAGAGCCTATAGGTAATACGAAAAACCCGGACGTTAAATAGTCCGGGTTTTTTATGACCCCAAATACTCTCACTCCTCATCGAGCCAGCTATTAGCCAACATCTGATTATGCTAATATTGCAGGCCGTTACTGGATCTAAACCTGGATTTATACCCAATGGAAAAGCATTACATTCAAGCCCAACAACTGCTCGAAGATTCCTTCAGCTTAGCCTGGCAAGTTTTCGAAAGCGGCTATCGTCCTAACTATATTGTTGGTGTTTGGCGTGGCGGCGCACCCATAGGTATCGCCGTTCAGGAATTTCTCGATGTGTTGGGTGTTGAGTCAGACCACATTGCTATTCGTACCTCGTCTTATACCGGCATTGGCGAACGCAGTAAAAAAGTGAAGGTTCACGGTCTTAGTTATATTATTCGCCAACTGGAATCAGAGGACTCACTGCTGATTGTAGATGACGTTTACGACACAGGCCTATCCATTCAACAAGCGATCAATGATCTAACCCGCGCCTGTAAAAAGAATACCCCACAGATTCGTGTGGCCACACCCTATTACAAGCCTAAGAACAACAAAACAGACAGCCCACCGGATTACTATATTCATGAAACCGATGAATGGTTGGTATTCCCCCATGAGCTGCATGGCCTAACTGCCGATGAAATTCGTCAGCACAAACCAGAACTCGCAGGTTTGATCGATAAGATGGCACCGCTAATCGAACCAGCCCCCAACGCTTAAGGCCCTATTAGGGCTTGCTAACCGCAGCTCTAATAAGTTGTTCCATGGCCTGCGCCGCCGCCGAGAGCGTATGCTGTGGACGGGTAACAATACCCACCGAATGGGTAATTACCGGGGCGCCAATAGCGCGACATTCCAAGCCCATCTCTTCCATCTGCGCTCGGCTAGTACTAGGCACCACACTCAAACCCAGACCCTCACTAACCATCCGCCCAATACTTACCAGTTGGTGAGATTCAAACGCTGGCGTCAGTAATAGACCTTTTTCCTGCAAGGCCTGATCAATAAGTCTCCGTGTGCCCGCTGGCCGCTGTAAGCTGAGATGGGGGTAGGCAAGCACGTCGACCCACGTAAGCTGCTTCTTGGCTAACAGCGGATGTTTGGCCGGCAAAATGGCCACGAACCTATCTTTGAATAATGGCTGAAAATTGAGATCCGGAGCATCTTCGGGAGCAAAGGTAACACCTAACTCGCAGCGCTCTCCCCTCACCATCTGCACTACATTCTCTGCAATTACATCATGTACCGTAATATGAATATTGGGATATTGGCGATGAAAGTCTGCCAGAATTTTAGGCAATAAATTAGTGGTATAGGTCGGCATCGCAGCTATGTCCAACTTGCCTCGACGCAGAGCGAAGTGATTGCGGACATCCTGCATCGATTGCTCCCAATCCGATAACAGTCGTCGGGCGATAGGATAAAACGCCTTACCCTCTGGGGTTAAGGTGACTGAGCGTGTCGTTCGCGCCAGCAACTTTCCGCCGAGAGCCTGTTCAAGGTTCTTCATAGCCACGCTAAGCGCTGGTTGGGATAGATGCAACTGGATCGCCGCCTCGATAAAACTACCGGTCCGAGCGACGGTGGTAAAGACTAACACTTGATTTATAGGGATGGTCATTGATAGCTTTACTTTATTAATTAGTTAATATTTACAATTTGATAAATATAACGATTTCTTGCATTGTTATCAACAGATCCCCTATTTACCCAAACGATAAATAATTATAAGGAGCTTACCTTGTCCGGATTCGACAAAGTGGTAACCAGTTACGAAGAGGCCTTAGAGGGCCTCGAAGACAATATGACGATTATTGCCGGCGGCTTCGGTCTGTGCGGTATTCCCGAAAATCTGATCAAAGAAATTAAACGCCGCGGCACCAAAGGCCTAACCATTGCGTCCAATAACGCAGGCGTCGATGGCAAGGGGCTCGGGATACTCCTCGAAGACCAGCAAATTAAAAAGATGATCGCCTCCTATGTCGGTGAGAACGCCCTCTTTGAAGCCCAGATGATGAGTGGCGAACTGGAAGTAGAGCTTACCCCCCAGGGCACCTTGGCAGAGAAAATGCGGGCCGGTGGCGCAGGTATCCCCGCCTTCTTTACTGCCACAGGTTATGGGACTCCCGTAGGCGAAGGCAAAGAAGTACGGGAATTTGATGGCCGCAATTATATTCTCGAAGAAGCCCTCTATGGTGACTTCTCCATTGCCAAAGCGTGGAAGGCAGATCGCTATGGCAATTTGATGTTTCGCAAGACAGCCCGCAACTTCAACCCCATGGCCATTACCGCCGGAAAAATTTCCGTGGTAGAGGTGGAAGAAATTGTTGAGGTCGGGCAGTTAGACCCCGATGAAATTCATCTACCTGGCATATACGTCAACCGTCTCATCCAAGGAACATTTGAGAAAACCATTGAACAGCGCACCGTGCGCAGCGCATAAGGAAGATTGAACATGGCTTTAACTCGCGAACAACTCGCTCAACGCGTTGCCCAAGAATTTAAGGACGGCTATTACGTCAACCTCGGTATTGGTATTCCCACCTTGGCAGCAAACTACATTCCCGACGACATGCAGGTCATGCTGCAATCAGAAAACGGCCTGCTTGGCATGGGCGCATTTCCCCTCGATGAAGAGGTGGATGCCGACCTAATTAATGCCGGCAAGCAGACAGTAACCATGGTGCCAGGTGCATCCATATTTTCGTCGGCAGAATCCTTCGCCATGATTCGCGGTGGCCATGTGGATCTCACTGTACTGGGTGCCTTTGAAGTTGATTGCCAAGGTAATATTGCCTCGTACATGATCCCAGGCAAGTTAATTAAAGGAATGGGTGGCGCCATGGATTTGGTCGCCGGCGCTGATAATATTATTGTTACCATGACCCATGCATCTAAGTCTGGCGCATCTAAGCTTCTAGCGGAATGCACTCTGCCCCTAACAGGCAAAGGCTGTATTAAACGGGTACTGACGGATTTGGCATTGATGGATATTGCTGATGGTAAGTTTATTTTGCGTGAACGAGCGCCCGGAGTGACTATCGAGGAAATTGCCAAGCTGACCGGTGGCGAGTTGGTTATCCCGGATAACGTCCCAGAAATGACATTTTAGCCTGACTCAACAGTGACGGTTATTTGCAACAGAGGGCGGAGTGCCTTTGCTAGGGAAGCATATTAAAGGCTTCATAGGTATAAGGACTCCGCTAGGCCGCCCTCTTTCTTTTCGTGCTAATTTACCTCTTCAAATTCTGGAAATATCCAAGTTCCATTCAATAACTCAGCCCTAGGTCGATACATTCTCACCACATAATTCCAGCCCTCAGTGATAGGAATATAATTAATGCTGCTTGGATCTCCCCCAAAATGTAGCGTAATTGACCCATCGGTATTCTTCTTAGCGGTTCTATCTCCAACACCATAAGAGTCATATTTATTTTTATTAAAATAACCCTCCCTATTGTACATAGCTAGGGACCAGAACCCATCCACAGGAACATCTTTCACATTCAGCACATAACCTTTATCACTCGGCAGGTTGGGTTGAACGGTTAGTAGTAAAGATTCTGTTTCGGGTAAGGTACCAAAGCCAAAGGCACTCAACAGAAGCTGCTTAACCGGATTGACCTGGTCCTTGGTACCCGCCGCTTTTGAGTTATCATTAATACCCTTGCCGAGTTCTAGAAGTAATGCTGTGGTTGCTGACATGCTCACAGGATCGTAGTCACTGTGGGTATAAGGTATCTCGGAAGCGCTGCTAATCGACATCTGGTCTTGCAGTGCCTGAGCTGCCTGCAGGTCACCTGGGATATTTTCTAGCACCAGAGTGCGAACGAGAAGCCATACATAGGGCGTGTCAAATTCTGCCAGCGTTAAGTCATGGCGACCAGCACCATGAAAGATGTTGTTGGTAAAGCCATGTTGATTAACCACTTGCACCGAAATATAGCGGTCAGCCGCCTCTGGCAGCCGAATACTGGCACCCTGACTGATATCTACAATGGCGACGCTGTAGAGTGTGTCGCGATTCAGGCGCTTACTACTGCGGTTATCGATACCAACCAGCTCACGCCTATGGGCAAAGGAATTAAGCTTGCCACCAGCGCTTGCTAAGTACTTATCGAACTGTATGGCTGTTTTTGCCTCAACATAGTTTAGTGCAGTAACGTTAACTGGAGCCGCTTCCGCCTGAACGGTGGCTACACAAAATGACCACAAAAATAGGCTAGGCAGGGCAATATTTTTTAAGGCGTTATGTAATTTCATCAATATTAAATCCGCAAGGTTTCGTCTGACAATACCTTTTATGTAAGTTATAAATATTTCACAAAATAATCGCTCACACGATTTTCAATATATTCTGGATCCGACTGCCATGCCCTAGCATGCATCTGACAGGGCGACTTCCAGAATTCTTTGGGTTCATTGGCAGCGGCATAATTTCGCTCACCATGAGAAAAACCAATCAGGTTATCTCCCGAGCAATGAATAATAAATACCGGCCTAGGCGCAATGTCTGCCAGGATATTTTCAGGATTTACTGCTTCCATCTCCATCCCCGTCCGTTGCTCTAACATCCATTTCGTTAACGGCACTATGGGAAATCTTGGTAGCCCAACATACTGCTCAACAATTTCGCCATACAGGTCGCTCAGATTTGACCATCCCGCTTCAAACACACCGGCACGAATACGCCTGTCAGTCTCCATCGCGATAATCGATGTCGCGGCTCCCATCGATGTACCGAAGATACCAGTACTTTGAATGTTCTTTTGCTGCTGCAAATAATCTAAGGCCGCTACAACATCCCTTTTTTCAAAATATCCCATGGTAGAAAAAGACTTAGTACTCTTGCCCTGATTCCTTAAATCAAAAGCCAGTATATTAAATCCCGCCGCATGGACAGCCTTAAACCAGCGCATACCTTCATGCCTGTCGGCGCCATGTCCATGTACAAAGATAATCGCCTTATCGGATGCTTCCGCGGGCATATACCAGCCACTCAGAGTATTGCCGTCATCAGACTCGAAAGATATATCTTCAAAAGAGAGGTCTAGCTGAGAGGGGTCGCCGCAGTATATAAAGTGTTCTTCACTGCATACAAAAGAGGGGTGCATGATATTGGAAGACAGTATCCAAGAAAATGTAAGAAGGCCTGCTATCAGGAGACCGATCGCACTGGCAGCTGTGGTGGCGATTATTTTTTTACTAATCTTCAATTTAGCATCACTCTGATAAGTTTTGCTACAGGTTATGTCAAATCAATCCAACAACCAATAGAAAACTTATTCGAGTTGAGTTCTGTTTATGGGTGAAGTGGGTGCCCTCACTTTTGCGCCTGTATAGGCGTCTATTCAGGCATTATTTACTTTTTCTAATAAGCGTTCCAAACTCTGCCTTACCACCGGCAATACTAGCAAAGGCGGTGGGCTCGCCTGCATCGACAATAGCAATTGTCCCAACACCAGACTCTAATAGAGATAGAGCCTCCTCCACTTTCGGAATCATGCCCCCGACAATCACAGCCTTATCAATATAATTTCTTGCTTGTGCTGCGTCTAAATCAGCAAAGCGACTCGCCGGATTCTTGATATCTTCGAAGATACCGCCGATACCTGTGACAAAGATCAGCAGTTCTGCAGACATTTCTCGAGCAATCTGGACCACCGTGGTATCGGCATTAATATTAAATACAGCACCACTTGGGTCGATACCTAGAGAAGCTATAATCGGCACCAAACCAGTGGACAATAAACTGACCAGTACATCTGTATTAATCCCCGTGACATCACCCACCTCACCAAAATCGATGGCGTCTGGCCCCCCACCGGAGACAGTTATCGGCGGGCGTCTCTTGGCTTGAATGAGTTTCCCTGAGGCACCATGACAACCAAAGGCATTAACGCCCTGAGCCTGCATCACAGACACCAGATCCACGTTCACCTGGCCGCAGAGAACCTGTTTCACCAGCACTAAATCCTCTTTGCTGGTAATCCGTCGTCCAGCGACTTTGCGCGGCTCGATACCACAGCGAGACTGCATGGCTGAAAGCTGGGGTCCGCCGCCATGCAGGACGACAACGTTCCAATTGTCTTTGATTAGGCCACTAATATTCTGCGCTAATCCAGAGCTCTGTATTTCATCAAGTAAGATATCGCCCCCGACTTTAATCACGGCTAGAGGCCTTTGATCTTTATTTACACTGTCCTGACTGATCATGGCCACATTCCTAATTGATCAAGCTGATAGCTGTTTTTGTGGCCAGTCATCAGGTTAAAGTTTTGTAAGGCCTGACCTGCACCACCCTTAATCAGGTTGTCCAATACACTGGTCACACAGACTGTCTGTGAACCATCAGCGTGGGCCTCACTTATATCAATACCAATCTCTATGCGCGCCGAGTTTTTAATCGCCACGACCTCTGGAGCAACACCTTTAGGCAATACCGAGATAAGCGGGAAGTCTTGATAATAGACTTCATACATAGCACGCAATTCATCCTCACTAATGCCTGCCGGCATCTGCAGCTGGGAAATTGCCATCATTCCGCGAGACAGTGGGGCCGACACAGGGACAAAATCGAGTTTTACGCCATGGGCTCCAGCCGCAGTTAAGGTCTGCAAAATCTCTGGGGTATGCTGATGATTAAAGACCTTATAGGCTTTTAAATTATTGCTGCGCACGGCGTGGTGGTTACCCATCTGTGGATGCACCCCAGAACCACTTGAACCGGTAAGTGCAACAACAGACACCGCCGACTGATTCATATGACCTGCCTTGGCTAGGGGCAATAGCGCAGAGGCTATACAGGTGGCAAAGCAACCGGGATTAGCCACGTGCTTGGCAGTGCGAATCTCCTCGGCGTAAAGCTCTGGCATACCATAGGCGAAGGTGCCAAGACGCTCAGGACAGGGATGCTGGTCTGCGTAGTATCTGGTGTAATCACTCAGGTCTTTAAGGCGAAAATCACCGGATAGATCGATAATTCGAACCTCTAGGTCAAATAACGCCATGGCAACCCGTGCTGTTATCACATGGGGCATGGCTAGGAACACTATGTCTGCACCCGCCGCACATTCTTGGGGGGGAATATCTTCCAATACAATGTCGCTAAGACCCCAAAATGAGCGATTTACTTCGCCGATATTTTTGCCTATATGATCCTTACTTGAGACGCGGAGTATCTCCACATCGTCACGACTCAATAGATTACGCAGTAATTCTGCAGCTAGATAGCCAGAACCACCAATAATAGACACTTTCGTTTTGTTCATAAGATACTCGCTTATCTGTTAACTATTTTGTTAAGGGGGCCTAAGAGCTTTAGAGCGGCCTAATAATGACCAATGCTCGCTGCCCTATAGCAACGTTTTCATTGGGGAATAAAATACGCTCACCGCTATTGCTTACGACGTATTGGTAATCTTTGTCGGTAGCCAGAACCTCACCAATTTCAAACTCAGTAAAGTTGGCAATATTGCTTGGAAAACAAAGTCGGAAATCTTCGGTTTGCTTAAGCACTTCCCCAGCCACTCTAAATCGTTGTGCGAGTTTTTCATCACCCGATAGGTTTTCACTCCCTGTGATCGCTTCCTGCAGGCCAGTCGTCACTGATGCAAAGTCCCCTAAGTCATTTTCCCCAAAGGCTTTCACTTTTCCCAGTTCAAGGGTAAAGCTAGTAGCCCCACAGTAATTTGTAGTAAAAGCTGAATAGGTTGCGCTCTTTTCACCTGTACTCACTATTGCCTCAATGCCCCACTGACCCAATAGTGCATATTGACGTTCAGCGACGGTTGATCCAACAGGATTTGGCGAGACAGCAAACTGCTTATAATAGGAATCTCTAATGGCCGTATGCAAATCGTAATGAATTTTCTGATCGGCTTCTTCACCAAAAAATGCCTGACTATAGGCCATTAGCTTTCGGCTTCGCTGACGCTCATCGCTTTCATCAGGCGCGGTAGATAATTCTGAAGAGAACAGACGATTCATATTTTCGTCTACTTCACGGCTATTGGATTTTATGGCCTCTGGGTTGGCAATCACAATCAGTAATCTATGGGTGGGAATTATTTTCCCGGCGAATATATCGCTGACCAATTGATCAATAATTTCTATGGGTGCGGTTTCATTTCCATGGACAGCCACGGATAACAAAATGGAATGTACTGAGGAATTACCTTGGGGGTAGACAGACAAGACGCCCCTATCCCAAAGCTCCACTTGAATATTATTGCCTATCAATAGGCTAGGCTTTCCCACCACAGAGTCATTGGCTAAGGTGAACTGTAAAAAGCTCTGATTGCCAAATAATTTTTCTAGGAAATCACTCATTGAATCAAGCCTGCTGGAAGTTATAAAAACTTCCCAACTGCATAATTTGCGTTAACTCATCCAGAGAAGCCCTGCCCTCATTCAGTAAATCAGGATCGGCCAAATCCCTGGCACTTAGTTCATCGCGATAATGCTTATCCACCCAATGGTTGAGAGTTGTAAACAGGTTTTCGGTCAACACAAAGGATGGATTAACCTGGGCTAGTTCTTGTTCGTTTAACACTACCCTGAGGCGCAGACAGGCGGGACCACCGCCATTACGCATGCTCTGCCGAACATCGACAAATTCGAGATGTTTAATTGGGGTATCCTGCTGAATCAGCGCCAGCAGATACTGATAGACGTTTGGATTTTCTTTGCTTTCCATGGGTAATATCAATGTCATTCCCTCAGTGCCGGGGATATTCACCAGCTGGGAATTAAACAGATAAGACTTGATCGCGTCATGGAGTGAGATTGCCTGATTCGGCACTTCTACAAAATGTATTGGCTGGTGGCCACTGGTCATGGTCACCTGTTTAAAAAGCTCAGCTTTGTCGGCAAAGGCCAGCTCGTGCATAAACAGCACATTCTTATTACTCACGCTGACCACATCATTGTGAAAGCCACCGGCCTCGATCACCTCTGAGCTTTGGCGCGCCATGATCACCTTGCCCGAGTGCAATCCGTGCTTCCGCGCTATGGCCATGGACGCCTCTAAGGACTGCCTGGCGGGAAATGTGGTAATAGACTGAGCATCACCGAAGTCCTGTTTGCCATAGACAAACAGTTCAACACCCTGCTCGCCATATTCTGCGCAGAGACGATTGTGATTAGCCGCACCTTCATCGCCAAAATGGACGCCGCCACCCAGCGCATCATGGTGTGCGAAATGCTGATCATTATTAAAAACTGTTTTCAGCAATTTACTGGTAGTGCCCTGTTCTATGGAGCGGTGGAACATGCTTTTAAGATTTGCCGGAGTAAAGTGAACCCGTCCATCTTCAGTATCTGAACTAGGGGAAACTGTCGCAGCATTCGCTGCCCACATGGAAGACGCTGAATAGCACATGGCCAATAAATGAGGTGCTGTTTTATGGGCCTTTACTATAACGGCTTGGTCAGTACCGCTGAAGCCTAGGTGTCGCAGCGTGGCTATATCGGGCCGCTCTTGAGGGATGAGAACGCCCTGTTTTAAGCCCAACTGATGCAGACGGTACATCTTGGCCAAGCCCTCTTTGGCGGCCTGCCGAGGATGGGAAATACGCTTGGCATTATCCGCAGAAGCTAAGTTGCCGTGAGACAGACCCGCATAGTTGTGGGTATTGCCAATCAGGCCATCAAAGTTCATCTCAACTGCATGGGGCACTGCTGCATCGGGCACTGTTCACTTCCTGTTTTCTATCTTCTCAATAAGGGTTAATAAATACTGACTAAAGTGAAACGTATCTCACTGAGTCACCTACCCCTAAGCCAAGACCGATTAAGGTCTCTTGGGGCAGTACCAGATCGCCAGCATCAGATATTTCAAGGGCACTAATACAGGCGGCAAAGGAACCAATATCGCCGCCACAGACTAGGTACTGAGTATCACCTGCACGGCTCCCTTGAGCTGCGATTTTGCCCACGGAACTAGATCTGATGGTTTCAATATGATCAATAAAAGTATCGACGCTAGGGGCGCCATCAAAGATGTCGATCTGCCCACGCCAGAGAAAACCTTCTTTCTCAAGCATAGCCAGTGCGGCCCTGCCCTCGTCATTGGGTTTACCGATCACATCTCGTGCAGTTTGCGAGAGCAGGTTCACATAAATAGGCTGCTTCGGCATCAAGTCAGCAATAAACTGATTGCCGTTTAGAGCGCCAAATAAATCTGCTGCATTGAAATCCATATCGAAGAAATGTTGGCCAATGGCATCCCAGAATGGCGAGCGCCCCTGTTCGTCGTAATAACCGCGTAGGTCCGCCATTACCTGATCGGGAAAGCGTTCTCTAAATTCCGCCATAAATAAATAGCGACTGCGTGACAGCAACTTACCATTGCCTTTTTGACGGTAGGGCGTATCCAAAAATAATGTTGCCACTTCCGCAAAACCTTCAAAGTGGTTGGATAAATTCAGCGTTTCGACACTGACTTTTTTATCTAGGGCTTTACTGCTGTGAGTCACCTTATTGAGCTTGTAGGAGTAAAACTGATCATCCTCTCCCAGCTGGGCAATAATGCCGGCAGTGCCAACCAACTGCCCAGTAGCGGTATCTTCCATCACTAGCAGATAGTTTTCTCGTCCTGGCTCAGTAACCTGCTTGGCTAAGCTGGCTGTGGATTTGGCAATCTTTTTAGTCAGCGCATCGCGGTCTGGCGGCAACGTGGTCATACCGGGATAGGCGGCTTCTGCGAGACCCAGTAAGTTGTCAATATCCTGTTCTTTGATCGGTCTAACGATAATCATAATAAAATACCTTGGAATACCTTTAAATACAATTTTGGGCTTAGCTTTAATTAGAGCTCTTGGGCCATTACGCTGCGCACTGACTGATCAAAAATATTAACGATATTATCAATATCGTGAGTGGTGCAAATCAGTGGTGGTGAGAAAGCCATTGAATCTAATGAGGGCAGTGGTCTTGAAATCAATCCGTTTTCATAGCACTGCTGTGCCACTTTGGCCGAAATTTTTGTCGACTTATCAAAGAACGTTTTGGTGTTTTTATCTTTTACTAATTGCACAGCGGCGATCATGCCGACACCTCGCACCTCAGCAACAAACTCATCATTGGCAAAACGTTGATTTAATTGTTGATGAAAGTAAGCACCGACATTGGCGGCGTTATCTACCAGATTTTCTTTTTCAATAATATCTAAATTAGCCATGGCAACGGCAGCGCCAATGGGATGACCCGCATAGGTATAACCATGGGCAAAGTTGCCATACTTTACTGAACCTTCTTTTAGTAACTGCCAAATTTCATCGGAAATAAAAGTCGCCGAAAAAGGAAAGTAGCCACTGGTTAGCGCTTTAGCCGTAGTCATCATGTCGGGCTTAAGGTCGTACATTTCACTGCCAAACCACTTACCTAAACGGCCATAACCACAAACTACTTCATCGACAATAAATAATATATCGTAGCGTTTAAGAACCTTCTGAATAGCCGCAAAATAGCCTTCAGGTGGGGGAACAACTCCACCAGCACCCAATACTGGCTCAGCGATAAAGGCCGCCACGGTATCTGCACCTTCACGGAGGATCATCTCTTCTAGCTGATCTGCACGACGGGCAGAAAACTGCAACTGGGTCTCGCCCTCTAAACCGTGCCGAAAGAAATCGGGAGACTCTGTGTGGAGAATATTATTAATCGGTAAGTCAAAGGCGGTATGAAACGAGGGCAAACCGGTAAGGCTAGCCGTTGCTAACGAAGTACCGTGGTAGGCCTGCCAGCGAGAAATTATTTTCTTCTTTTGCGGCTTATTTTGAATATTGTTGATGTACCAGACTATCTTGATAAGGCTGTCGTTGCCGTCGGATCCGCCGCTTCCAAAAAATACCTTCGATAAACCATCTGGTGCTTTTTCCAACAGACGTTCAGCTAACTCTATTTGGGGCCGGTTCGACATGCCTGAAAACGTATGATAATAGCTCAACTCCATGGCGGCTTTTTGCATGGCCTCGGCCAACTCTTCTCGCCCGTAACCCACATTGACACACCAGAGTCCGGCGACGGCATCGATTAGCTGCTGACCAGACTGATCACGCAGATAAATGCCTTTTCCTGACTCAATGATTTTCGATCCATTACGGGCAAAATCATCGGCATTAGTTGCCGGATGCAAAATACTGTTCGCATCAATTTGGGTTAGATTGTTCATCGCAGTTCACCTTCCAGTGTCAGTTCCAACCCGTCTCGGGCTTGGCTATACATTAAATATTTTTACGGCGCTTTCCATTCAGTAGCTGGTCGGCGCTTTTTATTAAATAGGCTTGACGGCGCTTTGTATTAAATACGCTCGACGGCGCTTGAGTCCGGAAGATGTTAGAGATATAGGGAGTTAAGCGATATAGCAATAGTTTGTAAGTTTTGTGCAAATATTTGGCATATTGCAGGGCAGTAATGTTATTTATGCCAATTTTCGGTCATAATCGGCTTTTGCCAACAAGCGAAACAACAAACCATGGACAATAAAAATCGGACGGTGAGCTACGACTCACTAGATAGAGACCTTATCTCACTGCTGCGCACAGATGCTCGGGCGCCTATTTCACAGCTAGCTCAGGCGCTAAAAGTATCCCGCGGAACGATACAGAATCGTTTGGATCGCTTAATCGCGACGGGCGCCATTATTGGCTTTACCATCAGAGCCAGTGCCAGTATCGACGACGGGGCCATTCGGGCGATCATGCTGATTGAAGTGACGGGGAAATCGACGTCTCAAATTATCAGCAAATTGCGTGGCCTGCCGGAGTTACAAAAGGTTCATACCACGAATGGTGCCTGGGATTTGGTTGCCGAGATTCAAGCCTCGAGCTTAGCGCAATTCGATCAGGTGTTAAGAGAAGTGAGACTAATTGATGGCATCGCGAATAGCGAAACCAGTATTTTGTTGAGTACGGTGTAGGTTTTCGCCAGCTGTGATTTATCTAGCACAGGG
>CAJJAS010000130.1 GCA_905182245.1 gamma proteobacterium HTCC2207
AACTATCACTGATGTGGGACCCAGAGATGGTCTGCAGAATCAGCCGAAAATACTCAGCCTGGATCAGCGCATTAGCTTGGTGCATGCGCTCGCCGCGTCTGGTGTGCCTCGGATAGAGGTGGGTAGCTTCGTTTCTCCTAAGGCAGTGCCTGCCATGGCGGGCACCGACCAGGTCTTTGCAGCGTTACAGTCTGCCGATTTCGTTACTCCGACCATCGCCCTTATTCCCAATATGAAAGGCTATGAGCTGGCCCGAGCGGCTGGTGCAAAAACCGTGTGTATGGTGCTCTATGCTAGTGATGGCATGGCACAGAAAAATGCCGCCATGAGCATGGCCGAGGCCGAGGTTATCACCCTAGACATTCTCAAGTTAGCAAAGCATGACGGCATAGCTGTAATCGCAACCATTGCTGTTGCCTTTGAATGCCCCTTTGATGGCCCGATCGATCCAACCGTTGTAGAAGCTATAGCCGCGACATTTATTGCCGCGGGTGCTGATCAGTTAGTACTGGCTGACACCATTGGTGCCGCTCATCCACAGCAGGTACGCGAACTGACCTCCGCATTAGTAGCGACTCATGGCCCGGAGAAGCTGGGCTGTCATTTTCACGATACCAGAGCCATGGGTTTGGCCAACGTCTATGCTGCCGTTGAATCGGGGATTCGTCGCTTTGACAGTTCTATTGCTGGCCTTGGAGGCTGCCCTTTTGCGCCTGGTGCATCGGGCAATGTGGCCACGGATGATATTGCCATGATGCTGGAACAAATGGGTTTCGAGACAGGAATAGACCTAGAAAAACTAATGCAGGCCTCTGACCTGGCCCAGACATTAACAGGTACAGCGCCAGGTGGCCGCTCAAAATCCTGGTTGCAGGGGCACTTGGCCAAAAAAGCTAGCTAAGAAAAAACATAAAAATAATAAATAACAGATAGAAGAGCTCGGAGATAAAAATGAGTTACAGACTAGGGGTAGACGTAGGGGGGACATTCACTGACCTTCTATTGATTAATGAAGGTACAGGGGAAACCCATACGGCTAAAGTGCCGTCCACACCAGAGGATTCCTCTATCGGTGTGCTCAATGGCATCGCTCGCATCTGCGATGAGTCTGGTGTTAATCCAGCGGATGTCAGCAGAGTGATGCACGGCACCACCGTAGCCACTAATGCGGTGCTAACAGGACGCGGTGCAAAGGTAGGTCTGGTGACCACTGCAGGTTATGAAGATACCCTGCAAGTAGCCCGATCTTTTTGTCCGGGTGGACTGGGTGGCTGGGTGAGCTTTGTTAAAAAGCCATTATTAGCGCCCCTCGAATTGACCATTGGTGCCCATGAGCGCATGAGTGCTGAGGGTGAGGTGGTTAGAGAGTTAGATGAAGATCAGCTGCGTGCAGATCTCACGACACTGCATGCTACAGGTGAGGTGGAAGCCTTAACCATCTGCTTTATCAATGCCTATATCAATGGTGTCAATGAACAGCGCGCCAGCGAAATTGCCGCTGAGATTTTTACTGATACGCCGATTTCTATCTCTAGCGATGTAGTGCCAGAGATGCAGGAGTATGAGCGCACCGAAACCACCGTAGTTAATTCCTATGTGCGTCCTGAAGTGGCCAGCTATGTGAGTAACTTGCAGGCAGCGTTGGACGAGAAGATGGGCCCCGATACTCAGCTGTCTATTTTGCGTTCTGATGGCGGTTTGGCCTCGGCTAGAGCCTCTGCAGAGTCGCCAGTGAACATGCTGATGTCTGGTCCTGCTGGGGGTGTTTCTGGGGCGATCTATTTCTGTAGTCGTGCTGGATACGACAATATTTTGACCTGCGACATGGGTGGTACCTCCACCGATGTGGCGTTGATTCAAAACTCCCGCGCCCGGGTGCGTCGCGAAACCATTGTTGCCGATGTGCGAGTTCGCGCGCCCTCAGTGGATGTGCGCACTGTAGGTGCCGGCGGTGGTTCCATTGCCTTTGTTCCAGAGTTAACCAAAGCACTGCGTGTAGGCCCTGAATCTGCCGGTGCGGTGCCTGGTCCTGCCTGCTATATGAAAGGCGGCGTCCAACCCACTGTGTGCGATGCCAATGTTGTACTGGGCTATTTGCCCTCTGATGTGCAGCTTGGCGGCAAGATGGAAATTAATCGCGAAGCCTCAGTGGCTGCAGTGCAGTCGGTTGCCGATGCCATGGGTATAGATCTAATGGCTGCGGCTGAAGGCATTATTAAAATTGCTAATGAATCTATGTTTGGCGCACTGCGTCTGGTGTCGGTTGAACAGGGTTACGATCCCCGTGACTTCGCTCTGGTTGGCTTTGGTGGTGCAGGTCCATTGCATGCTAATGCACTGGGTGTTCTTACTGATGCTTGGCCGGTAATTATTCCGCCTGGTCCGGGTGTTCTCTGTGCCTATGGTGATGCCACCACTCAGGTGCAGGATGAAGCGGCGCGGACCTATCTGACTATGGCCGGTGATCTCAGTGATGAGAAATTGACTGCTGATCTGATGGAGTTGCAGGTACGGGCTGGTGATGCATTATTAAAAGACAATATTCCAGCCTCTGAGCATGAAATCTCTTATCAGGCTGATCTGCGTTATGCGGGACAGGCCTTCCAAATCACTATCGACTTTACCGAAGCGGAGCTAATGGAGAAGGGTGTTGCGCTGTTAACCGGCCAGTTTGATGCCGAGCACGAACAGCTATTTACCTTTAAGTTGGATGATGGCCACGAGATTCTAATGATTCGTGCTCTGGCTAAGGCCAAAGCTAAAGCCATTGCCGAGCGTAAAATCGGTCAGACCGGTATGAGTCTTGACGAATGCAAAATTGCCACCAGCCGTTTCTATTACGAGGGGGACTGGTACGACTCCACTATCTACGATCGCAGTAAACTCAGCACTGGGTTAGAGGTTGAGGGCCCGGCAATTGTCGGCGAGATGGATTCCACCACTGTGGTGCTGCCTGGCTATGTTGCTACTGTCGATAAGGTAGGCAATTTACTTATTAATCCAGGCGCGTCAGCCACGCACTCTTTAAATAAAAAGGGGAGTAAATAATCATGACCGCAAGACTATTAGAAACTAACCATGATCCCCTAGAGCGTGTTGATGTAGATGGCGTCACCGTCGATATTATTGAGAATGCTCTGCGCAATGCCCGTGAAGAGATGGACGCAGTGCTGTTTAGAACCGCCATGTCGCCGGGTATCCGTGAGCAGGGCGATTGCTTCCCAATGATTGCCAATAAAGAAGGCAAGATGGTTGTGGGCCAGTTCGGTTCCTTTATTGGGCCCTTTTTAGAAGCCTATGACGAAGAGATCGAAGAGGGAGATATTATCCTTACCAACGATCCCTACATGTGTAATGCCGCCGTCTCTCACTTACCCGATTGGGTGGTGTTGGTGCCAATCTTTAAAGATGGCCGCCATATAGCCTGGTCGGCAATGTTTGGCCATATGTCGGATAACGGCGG
>CAJJAS010000131.1 GCA_905182245.1 gamma proteobacterium HTCC2207
CAGATAATGAAATATCTAACTGGTCGCGAACGGCCAAGGGGCCAACGCCGGCTGGGGTTCCCGTAAACACTAGATCACCGGGTAGCAATGTAAAAAATTGGCTAATGTATGCCAACAGCGGCAACACGGCTGTGAGCATATCGGCCGTATTCCCATCCTGGCGAAGCTGCTGATTAAGGCGCAACCGAATCTGTTGCTGCTGCAGATCTCCCAGCTTATCTGGGCTTATAAATTCTGAGGCTGGGCAGGCGCCATCAAATGATTTGGCTTTTTCCCAAGGCAGACTCTTATCTTTTAACTGCTGCTGCAAGTCGCGCAGAGTCAGGTCGAGGCCAATGCCAACACCTAGAATAGCCTGCTGGGCCTGCTGCTCTGTACACTGAGTTAGGGGCTGGCCAATCAAAATACTCATCTCAGTTTCGAAATGGCATTCACCTAGATGGGCGGGAATAAAAATGACCTCACCGAGGGGGGCAAGGGCAGTATTGGGTTTGATAAACAGAACAGGCTCGGCGGGAACAGGATTATTGAGCTCCCGGGCATGAGCGGCGTAATTTCTGCCCACACAGACCACTTTACCCAGTGGCAGATCGACCTTATGGCCATCAACAATATGTTGATAATCCTGCATTACGTCACTCCCCATTACAGAGCCAGGGCTCTAAGTTTGAGCCTCTGCGGCACAGGTCTAAAAAATAATTGGCTTGTCGTCGTTCAGATATAAAGCGCCCTTAATAATGCGATAGAACACCCAGATGCTGACGATTGCTGAGGCCAGCCAGCCCATTAATACCAGCCAAAAAATCATACCAATAGCCGACCACAGCAGGCCGTACCAAAATGTATTCATCTGCCAGCGAAAGTGACTCTCGAGCCAGGTATCTTTGACTTCATCTACCTTCACGTAATTGACAATTAACGCGGCGACAAAGGTTAAGCCACCGGTAAACAACCCGAGTCCCTGCAGCACATAGACCAGCAGTGCCACATTTTTATGGGCGGCACCCGATTCACCTGATTCGATAAACTGTTCACTCATCATTAACTCCCTGCACTCGATCTCTTATGCACAATGTATTTACCTGAGATTGGATACCCAACTAATCAAACAGTTTCCCAGGATTTAAAATAGAATTTGGATCAAAGGCTTTCTTAATGCTGCGCATCAACTCAATTTCCAGTGGCGACCTAGAATAATGCAGATAATCTTTCTTTAGCAAACCCACACCATGTTCTGCACTAATACTGCCTTCATACTTGGCCAATAGCTGACCAATCTCACCACTGACATTGCCGCACTTAGCAACAAAGTCTTCATTAGAGAGGGTTTCCGGCTTAAGAATATTGAGATGCAGATTGCCATCGCCAATATGGCCGTACCATACCAATTCAAAATCCGGATAGCGGCTGGCCACAAGCTCATCTACCTCGCGGAGAAAGTCTGGCATTCTGGAAACACGAACCGAGATATCGTTTTTATAGGGCTGCCAGTGCCACAGAGTCTCAGAAATATCCTCCCGCAGCTTCCACAGCGCTTTGGCCTGGGCGAGACTTTGACTTAACACGCCATCTAACACCCAACCCTCTTCCATGCATTTCTCGAAGAGTGCCATGGCCTTATCCATCACCGATTCTGTCGCTGTTTCAAACTCCAGCAAAGCATAAAAGGGCGTCTGGGTTTCAAAAGGTTTGGCATGGCCGCGATGTTCAGTGACCTTGTCCAGCGCCGCCTGAGAGAAAAACTCAAAGGCGCTCAAGTCGATCTCTGTGCTGAAGGTTCGCAACACATCAAGAATGGCCGGGAAATTATCGATACCCAGAACCAGCACGGTGGAATCTGCTGGAGGCCTAGTTAGCTGAATAGTGGCTTCGCAAATCAGCCCAAGGGTACCCTCGGAACCAATAAACAGATGCCGAAAATCATAGCCAGTATTGTTCTTTACCAACCCGCGATTGAGTTCCAAAATATCACCGGCACCATTAACCACCTTTAAGCCCATCACCCATTCTCTGGTCATGCCATAGCGGATAACATTAATACCGCCGGCATTGGTGGCTATATTACCGCCGATTTGGCTCGAGCCCGTTGAGGCAAAATCCACCGGATAGAATAGGCCATGTTCCTCAGCGAAATCCTGGAGCTGGGCGGTAATCATGCCAGCCCCAAGGGTCACACAGCGATCCATCGGATTAAAATCTAAGACCTGATTCATACGGTCCATAGCCACAACAATTTCGCCATCTTTAGCCACGGCACCGCCACTGAGACCAGTTCGGCCACCAGAGGGCACAATGGCCAAATTGAATTCGTTGGCCAGCAACACCAGCTGCTGAACTTCTTCAACCGAGCCAGGCAATACCACGGCACAGGGGTTGGCCTTCCAAATCGTGGTGCGATCAATACCAAAGCGCTGCAGGTCGTCCTGCTCTAGCAATAGTCGCTGAGCACCAACAATGTCTGTTAAACGCGTAATTATCTGTTCCGATAACATCCGGAAATCCTCATCATACAGGTGGTTTATGCAATGGAATGCGAGCCAGTCATGTTAACATAGCGCCCTTAATTTGGCTGCCCAATGCAACTACTTAGCGGACATAACATGCTCAATTTTTCTCTCGGTAAACAAAAAATAAAAATTCTTCTGCTGGAGGGCGTTCACCCTTCTGCCGTTGAAGTCTTTAAAGCTGCTGGCTACGAAAATATCGATTACCAGCCCGCTGCTCTGCCGGAAGATGAGTTGCTTAAAAAAATTGCCAACGTGCACTTTGTCGGCATCCGCTCACGCAGCCAGCTCAACGCCAAGGTCTTCGCGGCCGCCAAAAAACTCATCAGTGTCGGCTGCTTCTGTATCGGCACCAATCAGGTGGACATTCAAGCCGCCACCGAACATGGCGTAATCGTTTTCAATGCGCCCTACTCTAATACGCGCAGTGTTGCTGAATTGGTCATAGCCGAGGCCATTATGTTGATGCGCGGCATCGCCGACAAAAGCGCCAAAGCACATCGCGGCCAATGGGTGAAGTCAGCGGCCAATGCCTATGAGGTGCGAGGCAAAACCTTGGGCCTTGTTGGTTATGGCAATATCGGTAGTCAGATCAGCGTGATGGCCGAATCAGTGGGCATGAAAGTCCGCTTTTATGACACCGTCACCAAACTCCCTCTGGGTAACGCTCAGCAGGTGCCAACATTGAATGGATTGCTCGGCATGAGTGATGTGGTTTCTCTGCATGTGCCAGATACCGCAGCAACGCGCGGACTGATGGGGCCCAAACAGCTTGCTGCCATGAAACCAGGCGCCATGCTGATTAATGCGGCACGGGGACAAATTGTCGATATCGACAGTCTCTGCGAGCATCTGGCCAGCAAACATATCGGTGGCGCTGCCATTGATGTATTCCCGGTAGAGCCAAAATCTAATCAGGAAGAGTTTGTCTCGCCGCTAAGAGAATTTGATAATGTGATCTTGACCCCCCATATCGGTGGGTCGACTCAGGAAGCCCAAGAGCACATCGGCGTAGAAGTCGCCGAAAAGATGGTGGTATACAGCGACAATGGCACCAGCATTAGTGCCGTTAACTTTCCTCAGGTTGCACTGCCTGCCCATGCAGACACCC
>CAJJAS010000132.1 GCA_905182245.1 gamma proteobacterium HTCC2207
GCTGTCATTGATCTCTTTAAAATGGTCTAGATCGATAAATAGCAATGAGCAAAAGTTTCTGGTGCGTTGAGCCAGAGAAATAACCCGGTTTAATTCTTCCATCAGGCGATGCCGATTGGGCAGGCCAGTAAGGGGATCAAAATAGGCCTGCTGCTTGCTCCTTGACTGCATTTTTACACGGTCGGTCACATCCTCTACAAACGACGCGGCACCGATAACATTCATATCATCATCAAAGAGGGGGGGGTTCATTCCACTCGCAGATAATGCGGGTACTGTCTTTGGTGATATTTTCGGCGGTGCCAGAAAAGTCCTTACCGAACAGAAACAGGTCATGTTCGGCCTGCTGCATTAGGAAGGTTTTTTTATCTTCAAACAGAAAGTCTGTGGTGCGGCCCACAACTTCAGATTTGGTGAAGCCAAAAATAGCGGTGGCAGCCGGATTCCAGCCAATAATTTCCCGGTGTTCATTCCATTCAATAAACCCAAGGGGAGTTTGTTCAATAAGGCTGGTAATTTTTTTGCTGGTGGTAACAACCTGCTGGCTGTCATCTTCGGCTCGCTTATTGCTCAGGGCTCTGTCAATAAACCCGCGGCGATAGGTCGCACAGGCTCTGTCGAGAGCGATATAAACGATGCTCAACACCCCCAAAAAAGCTAGGCTCAAGGCCGGGAAATGAATGCATAGGCTGGTTGTTAGCGGGATGTAGATCGCCAGTAAAAATAGATGTCTAAACAGATCGGTTTGGATATACAGGACCGACCATGCTGTGGTCAATGCAACAATAATAGTGGCCACCAGCAGTGCATTTTCGAGTTGGTCGGGGACAATAAACAAAGCGCCAGCGAGACCCCAAAATATGGCGCAGACAATCCCTGCTGCGGTCACCAGATGCCGCGGCTGTTGCTGGTTCATCCATAACCAGAGCGCCAGGCTAGACAGGCAGAGGCCAGCTAGCCAACCCCATGCAAACTCAGCGGCGACGTGCTGGCCGGTAACTAACAGCAACATAATTCCGCCAACCACAGAAATCGCCAATCCGGGCTTCAGATTGGCGATATTTTGTTGTTTCAATTCAATGTTTAACGACGGATACGGAGAGACAAAACCGGTCGCCTTAGCGTCCATGCCCTCTACAGTATCCGCATCTACTTTGGTCATCGGCTGCGTCCCGCGGCTGATTTTTAACGTAACTCAATTCTCGATACCTAAATATAGTCGTTAATACCCAAAAATGGGCATGATTCAACATAATACTGTGACAAAGCGCCCATTTAGCGCCCAATTTTAGGAATTTACGTAGGTTTTTCCACTAAAAATGCCAACCAGGTTGAAACCCTTTTCTCGCATTAGTAGTGCCTGCAGGCGGCTCATAATGCCCTTTTCGCAATACAGCAAATAGCAGGTGTTTTTATTCAACTGCCCCAGCTGCTGTTCCAGATTAAAAAACGGCAGTACGATAATTTTATTGTCTCCGCCGACTAATGGCTTTGCATCTACCTCTGCAGGGTGGCGAATATCAATAATAATGTCGCCGGCCCCTGGCACGGAGACGGTTTTAATGTCGGTGGTTGGGCTGTTTGGCTTCGAGGGGCAGATAGGGGCTTCCTCCTTACAAATTAGTGCGAAAAGGTGACAGGCTCGCGTTAGGTGGGCATTATACTCAGCACAATAAGAATAAACCTATTTCAACCCATGAATGCACAAAAATGGTGCGATGTTTATCGCACAGCACCATTATGGTGCGGCTATGGTCTGCCATTTACATTGTTAAATATTATGTAGAGTAGCTAGCCCTTATATAACGGGGGAATGGCGGCTTTTAGGGTTGCCAGCTTCGCCTAAGGTCATTGGCATGACAATTGCTATCTTCCTAGGGTGAAACAGAATAATTTTAGTTAGGTCAGACCGGTTTCGATGCGCCGACTGACTATTTATCAAAGCATTAAATGATTCCTTAGTGGAGGATACAATGTCTGACAAGACTCTTAATCTAATCAAAGATAGCGAAGCCCGTTGGGTTGACCTTCGATTCACCGACACAAAGGGCAAGGAACAGCATGTTTCTATTCCCATTGGTGAAGTTGGTGATGACTTTTTCACTGAAGGCAAAATGTTTGATGGCTCGTCTATCGCCGGTTGGAAGGGCATTAACGAATCCGACATGATCCTTATGCCTGACGACAGCACAGCGGTACTGGATCCCTTTACCGATGAGCCAACCATTATTGTCCGCTGTGGCATCGTTGAGCCATCTACTATGCAAGGCTATGAGCGCGATCCTCGCTCCATCGCTCTGCGTGCTGAGCAATATTTGAACACTACTGGTCTTGGCGATACTGCTTACTTTGGCCCAGAGCCAGAGTTTTTCGTATTTGACGATATCAAATGGGGTGTCGACATGAGCGGCGCTTTCTACAAAATTAATTCTGACGAAGCAGCATGGTCGTCTGGCAAGGACTTCCCCGATGGCAACATGGGTCACCGTCCTGGCGTTAAAGGCGGATATTTCCCCGTACCACCCGTAGATAGCCTGCATGATCTGCGTGCTGCTATGTGTGGCGCGATGGAGCAGATGGGCCTAGATATCGAAGTTCATCACCACGAAGTGGGTACTGCTGGACAGTGCGAAATCGGTGTACGTTTTGACACGCTGGTTAAGAAAGCTGACCAGGTTCAGATTCTTAAGTATTGCGTACACAATGTTGCTCATGCCTATGGCAAGACTGCGACATTTATGCCGAAGCCAATTGTTGGTGATAACGGTTCTGGTATGCACGTTCACATGTCTTTTGCTAAAGATGGCGAAAACCAGTTTGCTGGTGACGCCTATGCAGGCCTGAGCGAAACTGCTCTGTACTATATCGGTGGCATCATTAAGCACGCTAAGTCACTTAACGCCTTTGCCAACGCTGCTACTAACTCTTACAAGCGTCTGATTCCAGGTTTTGAAGCGCCGGTAATGTTGGCTTATTCAGCCCGTAACCGTTCTGCTGCGATCCGTATTCCTTATGTTGCTAGCCCACGTGGCAAGCGCGTAGAAGTACGCTTTGGTGATCCAACGGCTAACCCATACCTAATGTTTGCTTCAATGCTGATGGCAGGTCTGGACGGTATTAAGCACAAGATGCACCCTGGCGATGCAGCGGACAAAGATCTTTACGATCTGCCTCCTGAAGAAGCCGCGGCTATTCCTCAGGTTGCTGGCAGCCTGCGCGAAGCGCTGGATGCACTGGACTCTGATCGTGAATACCTGACCGCTGGTGGCGTATTTACAGACGATATGATCGATGCTTATATTGAACTTAAGATGGAAGAAGTTTACCGCGTTGAGCACACCACTCACCCGGTTGAGTTCGATATGTACTACAGCTGCTAGAGCGCGTTACTGGCTAATTAGCTGCTAGAGTAAAATCGAACAGGCCCGTCATTCTTAGAATGGCGGGCTTTTTCTTTGCCCAAAATACGTCTAGTCTTTAGTTATGAGAGTTATGAGAATATTTCACCAGACTATTATTTGCCCGCTGTTGGTGGCTGTGGCCACCTTAGTTAGCACAGCCCTATTTGCCGATGTCTATAAAGTTGTCGACCAAGACGGCAACATCGCCTATACCGATCGACCTAGCGCGGACCCAGATACTGTCTCTTTTGAAAAGCTACCGCCGCTTAATAAGATGCCCGCAATAACCGCACCTATTGACGATGAGTTGGTGGAGCCAACGCAGGAGCAGGCCTTCGCAGGATACAGTCGTGGCATTATTCTCTCTCCCGAAAACGACTCGATTATTCCCCACAGTCAGACCAGTCTTCTTATCCAGCTAGCACTGAGCCCGCAGTTACAGCCCGGCCATACTGTCCAGTTTTTACTCGATGGCGTGCCGCAGGGCTCTGCAATAGCAGCTATAGCCCACAAAATTGATAATGTTGAGCGCGGCACTCACAGCCTAGGGGCCAGAGTTTTCGATGCCGGTGGTAAGCCGTTAATCTCCATTGCTCCCGTTAAGGTCCATGTGAAACGCAACTTCAAACGCAAATAATTCCGCGTTTTCAATGCTCGGAACACCACGCTATTTCCTATCTAGATACAAGCGCACCATAATGGTGCATACTCCTCTGATGTAATACCTCCCTCAGGCTAGGATAGCCATGGGTACTGCGATGCCGCGCTACTATTAGATCTATATCATCCCCTGTCTTGGCCTGCTTCTTGCAGGTACAGAGGTAAGGGCAAGCCGACAAAAGACCATTTACCGAATAAAGCGTTTATGACCTCGAATCAATTACACAGAATGTTACTCGACAATCTAAATACCGCAGTGTTGTTACTGGATGCGGAACTGTCGATCGACTATATAAATCCGGCCGCAGAGGCACTGTTGCAAACGAGCAGTCAAAAGTTACTTGGCACCATTGCCAGCGAACTGTTCTCAGACAGCGATTTATCCTCGCAGACATTACGTAATGCTTTGGAAACCGGCAATCCCCATATTCGTCGTCACGAGTATCTGCGTCTGCCGCCGTCTGAGTCGGCCCAGGTTGATTACACGGTTACCCCAATGGACATTAGTGCCAGCCCAATGTTGCTGATGGAAATGCAACCCATCGACCGTTTCTTGAAAATTAACCGCGACGAGGCGTTGCTATCGGTTCATGACACCTCGAAGAGTCTAATTCGTGGTTTGGCCCATGAGATTAAAAACCCTCTGGGTGGCATTCGTGGTGCAGCACAGTTATTAGGTCAAGAAATGGCCGAGAGCGGCATGGACGGAGAAACCCGTGAGCTGTGCCAAATTATAATCACCGAGACAGATCGTTTGCGCAATCTGGTGGACCGCCTGCTGGGCCCCAACCACCTGCCGCGACTTGAGCCTATCAATATTCATGAAGTCACCGAGCATGTCGCTGCGCTTATCGAAGCGGAAGTGCAGGGCAAGCTACGTTTTGTTCGTGACTATGATCCCAGTATTCCGGAGTTCGAGGGTGATCGCGAACAGCTGGTTCAGGCCGTGTTAAATGTTGTTGGCAATGCCATGCAGGCATTGCTGGATTCAGATCAAGCCAACCCGGTAATTACACTCAAATCTCGCATTCAGCGCAGTTTCACCATAGCTGGCGTGCACCACAAGGTGGTTTGTCGGCTAGAAGTTATCGATAACGGTCCGGGTGTTTCTGAAGATATAAAAGAACGAATATTTTTCCCCATGATCAGCGGGCGCAGCGAAGGTTCGGGGCTTGGTTTAACCATTGCCCAGACCGCTGTAAACGGCCATCAGGGCATTATTGAATGTGACTCGGAACCGGGTAACACCAGTTTCTCACTCTATTTACCGATAAAGGTTTAGCATGGAAATTACCGCCGAAATTTGGATAGCAGAAGACGACAGGTCATTGCGCTGGGTAATGGAAAAAGCCATTAGCCGCAATGATATTCCTGTGCGCAGTTTTGAATCTGGCGATGAGCTGCTAAAAGCCCTTAAAACTTCCCAGCCAGAAATTATTATTTCTGATATTCGCATGCCTGGGATAGATGGTTTAGAGCTGCTGGCTGAGATTCATGGCAACTGGCCCCATATTCCAATGATTATTACCACGGCCCATTCTGACCTCGACAGTGCCGTGGCCGCCTATCAGGGTGGCGCCTTTGAATACCTACCCAAGCCCTTTGATCTTGAAGAGCTAGTCGATGTTGCCCGTCGCGCCATGTCATTTGCCAACGAGCAGAAATCGGTTGCCGCTCCCGTGGAGCGGACGCGCGCGGTCCAAGAAATTATTGGCGAAGCGCCTGCCATGCAAGAGGTGTTTAGAGCTATTGGGCGCCTGTCCAACTCCAATATCACCGTGCTTATTAATGGCGAGTCTGGCACCGGCAAAGAACTTGTGGCTCAGGCGCTGCACAAACATAGCCCGCGTCGTAACAATAAATTTATTGCCCTCAATATGGCCGCCATTCCCAATGACCTGATTGAGTCAGAATTATTTGGCCATGAGAAAGGCGCCTTTACCGGCGCGGCTCAACGTCGTGAAGGGCGCTTTGAGCAGTCAGATGGTGGCACGCTATTCTTAGATGAAATCGGCGACATGCCCCCAGAGGCACAGACTCGCTTGCTCCGTGTATTGGCTGACGGTGAGTTCTATCGTGTGGGTGGCCACACAGCGGTCAAAGTCGATGTGCGTATTATTGCCGCGACACATCAAAATCTCGAAAACCTGGTTGCCGAAAATCGTTTCCGTGAAGATCTGTTTCACCGCCTCAATGTTATTCGCGTGCATCTGCCTCGACTGGCAGATCGTCGTGAAGATATTCCCCAGTTAATGGAGCACTTCTTTCATCGCGCCGCCAAAGAGCTCGAGATGGAGCCGAAAATTCTGTCCCAGCCGGCAGAAGATTTCTTCTTTAACTTGCCGTGGCCGGGCAACGTTCGTCAGCTGGAAAATATCTGTCGCTGGCTAACCGTTATGGCCGCGGGCAGAGAGGTGCTGTTGTCTGATTTACCCCCTGAGTTGCAGTCTGAGGATGGGGAAAAAGAAGTGCGGGTTCAGGGGGATTGGCAGCAGATGCTGCGTCGCTGGAGTGAGCGGGAATTAAAAATTGGTCGTCGGGACATTCTTGCTCAGGCAATACCTGAGTTTGAGCGCACTATGATCGAAACTGCCATGGCCCATACCGGGGGGCGCAAAAAAGACGCTGCTCAGCTATTGGGTTGGGGTCGCAATACGCTGACCAGAAAGCTGCAAGAATACGATATGGAAAGTCAGTCTGCAGATTAGAGCTGCGGCTTATCGCCATAAAACACAAGCTATAAAAAACCCCGCTATCAAGGCGGGGTTTTTCGTTCAGACCAGAGCTCAAAACTAGTGAGTTGTGTCTTCGCTTGCTTCGGCACTGCCTTCAGCCTCTGCTGCTTTGTCTTGCGCTTGCTGTACTGCAGAAGCAAATAACGCATCAAAGTTAATCGGTGGAATCATCAGCGGCGGGAAAGAACCCTTGGTCAGCGTATTGTCGACAACTTCGCGGGCATAGGGGAACAGCATCGCTGGGCAAGTGGTGTTTAGAACCTGCGTCAGCTGCTGATCAGGAAAACCTGAAATCGTAAACAGGCCAGCCTGCTCAACTTCAACCAAGTAAATGGTCTCTTCGCCGTCGCTTACTGTAATGGTAAGGCGCAGCGCCACTTCATAGACGCCCTCTTCAATCTTAGTAGACTTAGTATTCAGGTCTTGGTTGACCTTAGGCTTCCACTGCTTTTGAAAAGCTTCAGCACCCTGAGGCGTTTCAAAGGAAAGATCCTTCAGGTAGATGCGCTGAACTGCAAATTTTGGTTCGGCTGGTGCTTCTGCCGCTGCTGCTTCAGGAGCAGTTGTTGTTTCTTCAGTCATGATAAAAACCTTCTAATATAATTTTTATGGGAGCCGCTTCAGATCTATATATGGAGATAGTTTACGGTAATTCAACCCTATTATTGGCCAGTGCTTCTAATTCACCTTCTAGCTCTAGTTCGCGCAGATCAGTGTAACCGCCCACATGCAACTCGCCTATCCAGATCTGAGGAACAGTGTTGCGTGAACTCTTTTTCATAATCTTGGCTCTTAATTCGGGATTACTGTCCAGGGCGATATCCTGGTAATTAATTCCCTTGGCGCTTAATAGGCGACGCGCTGCCGTGCAAAACGGGCAGAACCGCGTTCCGTATAGTACAACTTCAGACATGGTGTTTCCTTTTGTGGGGGACTGTAGCAAAGCGATAAAGCCTAGTCTTTTAGTCCCTGAACCATAGGCATTTTTTGACCTTGCCATTCTGTCATCCCACCGCTTAGACGGCGGACATTGTACCCTTCTTTCGTTAGTGCTCTTCCTGCTCCACCGGCATGTTGGCCCATTTGATCAGCCAACAGAACGATTTTGCTACGGCACTTTTCCAGTTCGCTAATGCGACCGGTCAATTTTGTGTGGGGAATATTCAATGCGCCGTGAATATGCCCAGCTTGAAACTCATTAGAGGGACGAACATCAACCAGAACTGCCTGATCTGAATTCATCAATGATACGGCTTCACTCACTGTAATGGGCTTGCCGCCCTTAGTTCGCTCGGTAAATGCAAACGCATATATCAGCATCAACAAGACACTAATTAAAATCCATTGCTCGCTGGCGAAGAGAAAAATATCCACTTAAATACACTCATGATTCATTGATAGCGGCCGACTAATGCGGCTGAGGGGCGCAAGTATACACAGGATTGCGGTGCTGTGGAATTGACGCCGCTATTTGTTGGCCGTCTTGATGATAGTTTTGCTGAAAGTTTTGATGGTGCTCGTTGTGGATAGAGGCACTTAGGACCAGCGGCTCCATACCGGTGTGCAGCTATCCGGCAGCTGCGCTACTTTTCCCAGTGCAGCCCAAGGCTGGCCAGAAGAATGGAAGTCGGAACCGCAAGAGGCGAGCAGCCCATTTTTATTGCACAGAACCCCTAAATCTTTGGTGACATTAGGTACCTGCATGCCAGAGATAACCTCCATGCCTTCGCCTCCGGCCTCGGAAAAATCGTCCAACATGGCAACTAGCTTAGTTCGGGTGAGCTTATATTTTAATGGATGGGCCAGCACAGCTACTCCACCAGAATCTTTAATCCAGCCAACCACTGTGGGTATATCTGCCCACTGCTCTTTAATATCTCCAGCCTTTCCAGCGCCGAGGTACTTTTTAAACGCCTGAGCAATATTGGCTACAGCCCCAATGGCCACAAGATGTTGAGCAAAGTGCGGTCGACCCACCTGACCACCGGCGGTGTAACTCAGTGCGCCTTCAAGGCAGTTGTCGAACCCTAGGCGCTGGAGTTTTTCAGCGATTTTTTCGCCGCGCTCGCTCCGCGCTCGGGACTGCTGAGCCACGCCCTGCAAAATAGCATCGCTAGTCATATCCAGATTAAGACCCACAATATGTACGCCAGATTTCCGCCACTGGCTAGAAAACTCAATGCCTGGAATTATTCTTAAGCTAGTGGGGGTCTTCTCAATTGCTTGATAAGCAGCAAGAGTGTCATGGTCGGTTATCGACAGCATATCAATCTCACGCTCAATGGCGAGATCAATCAGGGCCTCTGGCGTCAGGGCGCCGTCCGAAATATTGGTGTGGCAGTGTAAATCTACATTCATAAAAGCTGGTTTCCGATGATTACTTTATTGTACCAGCCTTCACAGGCTTTATAATCAGCGAATGAAAAGCAATGAAATAATCGACCCCATCACCGAGCAGCAGCAACGCCAAGTTATTGCTGCAACCCATCGTTGTATTGATCAGGCGTCGGCACTCTATGGACGAGAGTTCAAAACAGTCCCTGTGGACTTTGATCTCAGTGGTCGCTGTGCCGGCATGTACCAGGTAAGAGGGCGCGCACGCCGCATTCGCTTTAATCCTTGGTTATTCGCTAAATATTATCAAGACAGTATTGGCGACACGGTGATTCACGAGGTCGCCCATTATATTGTCGACAGTCTTTACGGACTCAAGCGAGTGAAACCCCATGGTGCCGAATGGAAAAAGATCATGGTAGACCTAGGGGCGGTACCCAAGGCCACCGGCAACTATGACTTAAGCGGAATTCCCACTCGCCAGTATCAGCGTTTTGCTTACAGTTGCGGCTGCAGAATCCACCAGCTCACCATTATGCGGCACCGCAAGATCCTTAAGGGTCGCGCCAAGTACCTATGCCAGTTTTGTAATGGCGCACTGGTTGCCGTGCAGCAGGACAGTGAATGAGCCAATGGTATGTCTATATAGTTCGCGCCAGCGACCAGTCCCTGTATACCGGCATTACTACGGATCTTGAGCGGCGACTCGCAGAGCATCAGTCGGGTAAGGCTGGTGCCAAGTATTTCCGTGGCCGCAGCGCCATTGAAATGGTGTACAGCGAGCAGGCAGATGGCCGCAGTGGAGCCAGTATTCGGGAAGCGGCCATTAAGAAGCTCACAAGAGAAAATAAGTTAGCTCTAATCGGTAAATAACCATGCTTGTATATACAGGATATTGGTCTTTACTAATCAAATTAACGTAATAGATATTACGAAAAAATAAATATTCTTTGATAAATATTGTATATACAGGTATAAATTGACTATACAAGTTGTCAGGGCCTTTTTATGCCAGCAGAAGCCATTAAATTACCGCAGTTTGCACTGATTAAGCAGTATATTCAGGATCATATTGATTCTGGCGCCTGGCCTGCTGGGACTCGAACGCCATCAGAGAACGAGCTCTGCTCAATGTTCTCCGTGAGTCGCATGACTGCGCGGCGGGCGTTACAAGAACTCGCGGATCAGGGCCTACTTTTGCGCGCACCGGGTTCGGGTACCTTTGTGGCAGAGATCGAGCAATTGGTGCCGAGCCTAGAAATCCCCAATATTGTCGATCAGGCGATAAAAGCTGGCAGTTACAGCAATCGAATTTTATCTTTGAGTGCTATTACTCCCTCCAATGAGATTGCCGAATTACTTCATTGGGCTATTGATCGAGAGATTTATCAGGCGACTGTTGTGCATCTGGACAAAGATCAGCCCATTCAGTGGCAGACCATCTATGTTAATCCCGACCTAGTACCGGCTTTTCTAAAGCAGAATTATGCCAAGGTAACACCGGACGCCTATTTGGATTGGGTCGCGCCGGTTACGGTTACAGACCATCAGCTTGAAGCGGTATTGCCAACGCCAGTTCAACGTCGAGAGCTCGGCCTTATCGCCGAAGGTTCGGCCGTCTGTATGCAGCTCAATCGACGCTGCTGGAGCAAGCAAACTGTGCGCAGCTACTCCCAGCTTATCCATCCAGCCAGTCATTTTCGTTTGGGTCCAGACCTAAGCCTAGGGCTAAACCAGCATCGAGATTCCCAATGAAAAAAATTGCCGTATTTGCCGACGTGCAAAATATTTATTACACGGTGAAAGAAGGCTATGGCTGCCATTTTAATTATCGTGAACTCTGGCGTCAGCTGAGCGAGGAGGGGGATATTGTTATTGCCAATGCCTACGCAATTGAACGCAACGACTCACAGCAAAAGAGCTTCCAACAAATTCTGCGTGGCATAGGGTTTGATATAAAGTTAAAGCCTTATATTCAGCGCAGTGACGGTTCTGCCAAAGGCGACTGGGATGTTGGATTGACGATTGACGTGATGGATGCGGTTGCCAGCCCAGATCAAAAAATAGATCAGGTCGTGCTGTTATCGGGAGACGGGGATTTTGATCTGCTGCTAAAGCGCGTTAAACAGGGCTATGGCATTGATACCCTAGCCTATGGGGTTGAGGCGTTGACCGCGACATCATTGATTGATGCCGCCGTTCAATTTCGTCCCATTGAGGGGCGCTTATTGCTACGTTAGTAAGCGCATACTATTGATTTATACATCTAAATAACTGTAAGTTTTTGTCTCTAGGTAATAATTCCGCCACCACCCATACCACCACCCATATTGCCACCGCCCTGACCGGGAACCACAATTTGTGAGGCCTGTTCGCGGCGCATCTTCTCAATCTCACGCCCAGCTTCGTCGACAGCAACCTGTGCCTTAGCGGCAAAATCTTCTGCTGCTTCGCCAATATTACTGCCCTCTAATTCAAAGTTCAGGGGCATGGCGCCCATAGGCGTCATCACCTGAGCTGAACCAAAAAAGCTAATCTGGCGGTCTGGGTCGTCCGAGCCATCGGCTTTGATTGGGATCATCTTACGAATAGCGCCCATCTTTTGATCTGTGTAGTTCTCTTCGCGAAAAAGGCCGTTAGGGTCCATCGCGTTGGTGTTTGTATCGCTCATAATATAGGTTTCAACGGTGATAAAAAGAAGACCCATACCCTAGCAGACAAGCCGCAGCAGTAAAAGTGCTCGGCTACATAAAGAGCCCGGCTGCACAAAGAGCTCAGTCAGTTTGCCTCGGTAACTGCCTAGCAATAATGCCGCTAATGGCAATCATCATGGCCGACATTAACAGGCAGCTGATCAACCCATACTGCTGATAAATCAAGCCCGATAATATTGTCCCCAGAAGGCGACCGCCGGCATTGGCCATATAATAAAAGCCGACATCTAGGGATACTGAATCATGCTGAGCATAGGCGATAATTAGGTAAGAGTGCAGACTTGAGTTAATTGCGAACAGCCCGCCAAATAGTATTAGCCCAGCAATAACAACCAGCGAGGGGTCGAGACCAAGAGTCAGGCCTAGTGCCATAACACAGGGCGCGATAAACAACCCGCCGGCCCATTTAGATAAAGCAGGCCCGTCGGCAGCGCTGCTGTTAGTGATGCGAGGGGCCAAAGCCTGAACGGCCCCATAGCCAATAACCCAGCTAGCCATCAATATGCCTACTTCTATGTGGCTCCAGCCAAGATGAGCCTGTATAAACACCGGTAACGCCACCACAAACCAGATATCTCGTGAACAGAATAAAAACATCCGCGCCGCCGACAGCCGGTTAATCCGAGCGCTCTTTATAAAGGAGTCGCGTAGTTTGTGTGTGGAGAGGGCCTTACCATTATTGGAATCGAGAACTAAAAGGCCTGAGGCCAATACTATCGCTAGCAGCGCAATCATTACTAAGAGCGTGGCCTCAAAGCCGAGCCAAGCGAGCAGTGCAGCACCCAAGAAAAACCCGAGACCTTTAAGCGCATTTTTAGAGCCTGTTAATAGGGCAATCCAGCGAAAGAGTGTGCCCTGAGCACTGTCCGGCACAAGGGCCTTAATGCTGCTTTTGGCACTCATTTTACTCAGGTCTTTGGCAATGCCCGAGAGTGCCTGAGCCACCATGACATAGGCCACCGTTAATAGGGACGGGTCTTTTAGGAGCATCACCAGCGAGATAATTTGTACGGCCAGGCCAAGCTGTAATGTACGGGTAAGGCCGATTCGGGTCGCTAGCCAGCCGCCATAAAGATTGGTGACCATGCCAAAAAATTCATAGAGTAAAAACAGGCTGGCAATTTGTACTGGGCTGTAGCCCAGGCCATGAAAAAACAGCAGTACCAACATGCGCAGGGCGCCGTCGGTTAAGGTAAATGCCCAGTAACTTAATGTGACACAGATATACTGTTTAGCAGGGCTTTTCATTAAGAGATTTTCATAAAGGAGCTATTCATACAGTGCTTTTAACAAAGTGTATTTTTAGTAAAGTGCTTAGATCGACGCCGCGACTTTCGCCGCCAACTCCATCATGCGGTTTACATAACCCGTCTCATTGTCATACCAGATCAGTACCTTCACCTGAGTGTTATTAACCACCATGGTCGAAAGCCCATCAACAATGCCTGAACGCTTATCATTGGTGTAATCGACAGAGACTAAAGGTAGGTCTTCATAACCCAAAATTCCCTTAAGGCGGCCCTCAGAGGCCGTTTTTAACGCAGCATTCACTTCATCAGACGTTACCTGCTTTTGCAGTTCAAACACACAGTCTGTCAAAGAGGCATTGGCCAGAGGCACGCGCACAGCAATACCGTTTATACGGCCCTTAAGCTCGGGGAAAATCTCGGTAATCGCAGTCGCGGAACCAGTACTTGTAGGAATAAGCGACATACTGCTGGCACGGGCGCGACGCAGGTCGCTGTGGTATTCATCGAGAATGCTCTGGGTATTGGTGATGTCGTGAATCGTAGTGATAGAGCCATGTTCAATACCAAACTTGGCCTGTAATACATCAATAACAGGTGCCAAGCAGTTAGTGGTGCAGGACGCTGCAGTAACAATATTATGGCCCTGATACAGATGGTCATTAACCCCCATTACAATATTCAGCGTGCCGTCTTTAATCGGTGCTGACACTACTACCTTGCTAACCCCATGATCAAAGTAGGGCGATAAAACCTGCTGAGATTTAAATGTCCCTGTGCACTCCACCACCAGATCCACTGCAGCCCAGGGGCCTTCTTCAATAGCCTTATTGGAGGAATAATGAATAGCCTTGCCATCAATAATAATCTGGTCATTGGCTTGATTGGCCGAAATCTCTCGATCCCAGGTGCCGTGCACTGAATCAAAGCGTAATAGATGTGCCGCGGATTTGGCATCCCCTGCAATCTCATTGATATGAGTGATCTCAAAAGCGTCGGAATCCCAAGCTGCTCTAAGGGCCAAACGTCCAATACGGCCAAAGCCGTTAATACCTACTTTTATGCTCATAGAGGGGTTCTATTCTCAGGTTAAAGACAGACAGCGTTCAATTATTACAGGCTGCTATTACAAAAATATGACAGGCCCCGTCTACAGAAAATAATGAACCTCATCACGTTATTGTATGCCAAGAGGCTAATTGAGAACTAGCTAACATCGGCTTTGCGACAGCCTCGAAAGAACAGTCCCGTTTAAAAGCTTATAAATACAGCCTAGACACAAAAATAGACAGAACAGCAGAGACAACTGCCCGCTAAGAGACGAAATAATCGGCATGTTGACAAGGATTTAGATAAAGGAATATTGAGGATAGTAGTTATGAATTTATTCAGCTTTACCTGTTTACTTACCGTGGCAGTCGGAACGCTTTTTGGTGCCTCAATTGGCTTATTTGCTTATGGCACCGATATTTGGACCAGTACTGGCATTGGTTGTGGAATCGGATCCTGTGTTGCAATCAGTGAACTCTTCCCCGTTTTCGACTGATTTCAGCACAGGTTTCAGTTCTCGGCCTTCAGTGACTAAATGCCAGGCACTAATTATTAGCATTTAAGGGCTATTAACGTCTAAGGGCTGTTAGTGCTTAAGGGCCCCTAGCGGTTAAGAGCCCCTAGCGTTTAAGAGACTAATCGCTATCAACAACATACTCTCCCTCTTGAGGGCCACCTAAACAATAGATGGCCCCTTTTTTTTGGGCAGCTATTTAGTGCTCGTGACCACCAACGCCATGGACATGGCCATGTTCAAGTTCTTCTTCAGTGGCATCGCGGACATCTTCGATAGAGACATCAAAGTTAAGATTCTTGCCAGCCAACGGGTGGTTGCCATCCACAGTAACAATCTCGTCAGTCACAGCAGTAACAGTGACAGGAACAGTTCCGCCCTGACCAGTCTGTGCTTCAAACTGCATGCCAACTTCAATACTGTCTACGCCTTGAAACGCATCTCGAGGAACTTCTTGAATAAGTTCTTTCTGAACTTCGCCGTATCCTTCAGCAGCAGTAACAGCAACAACCATTGCATCGCCAACACTTTTGCCTGCCAGAGCGCTTTCGAGGCCAGGAATAATATTGCCGGCGCCATGTAAATAGGCCAACGGATCTTTACCCGCAGAGCTATCTAGCGTCTGGCCGTCGTCGTCAGTTAAGGTGTAGTGAAAGCTAACAGCACTGTTTTCTTTGATGGTCATTGTATTTTTCCAGTCGGTGATAAAGTCGCATTATGCGATAACAGGCGCTAAATATCGAATTCAAAAGACATTGATGTTTGACCCTCGAATAACAGCTCGAATCAATGGTGAAAGAAAAGATGCAAGCCAACAGTAGTTCTGTCATATTTCTGTCATGTTGTCAGACTTTAATGGATCTCTAAACAATGAACACTGAGCTAAATATTATGCCCAAGCATACGATCCTTCTGGTCGATGACGAAATGGCGATCCGAACAATGCTCTGTGTTGCGCTTGAGGCTGCTGGCTACAATGTGCTGCAGGCAGAAAATGCCCAGCAGGCCCATGCCATTATTATCGATCGCAGCCCGGATCTGGTGTTGCTGGATTGGATGATGCCAGGGACGACTGGACTGGAGCTGTTGCGCCGACTTAAGCGGGATGAGCTTACCGAGAAAATCCCCGTTATTATGCTCACCGCCAAGGCCGAAGAGGACAGTAAAATCTCGGGACTGGATGCGGGTGCTGACGACTATATTGCGAAACCATTCTCCCCAAGAGAGCTAATCTCAAGAGTTAAGGCGGTACTGCGCCGCATTGGGCGAGATGAATTAAAAGCACCTATCTGCGTCGGTGAGATGGTCTTCGATCCTGTGGGACACAGAGTCACTATTGGCAATACTTCGATCGACTTAGGGCCCACAGAATATCGCTTGCTGCAGTTTTTCCTAACTCATCAAGAACGCGTTTATTCTCGGGATCAGATTCTGGACTATGTCTGGGGAGGCAATGTGTACCTTGATGAGCGCACGGTTGATGTGCATATTCGTCGCTTGCGCAAAGCAATTTCTATTGCAGGCCATGAAAACTATGTGCAGACTGTACGCGGAGCTGGCTACCGCTTCTCAACCCAATTACAAAACGCTTAGAGAAGGAAACACAGTCGTTGCGACCAGGAATGTATACAGAAATATGGCGCATTGTTTTGGTTGGCGTCGTGGCTTTTCTATTTGGCTGGAACCTCGGCTATCCCCTTGAAACTGTTCTGGTAGGCATCGGTGTTTATATCCTTTGGACCTTCCGCATTATCTCCCTGCTGTTTAAATGGATCGACAAAGGTATGCGCGGTATACCGCCAGAGATGGATGGTGTTTGGGGCGAAATCAGTGACACGTTAAATCGTCAGCGCCGCCGCCATCGTCGTACCCAAGAAAAAATGCGCAAAACTATTAAGCGAGTCTCGCGCCTAACGGAAGCGCTCGACGAAGGTATCCTGGTACTGCGCAGTGATCTAACCATCGACTGGTGGAATAGTTCTGCGACCCGCTTGCTGGGGTTGCGTTCTAGCGACCGCGGTAGCGCGGTCATCAATTTAATCCGTGATCCCGCCTTTGTAGAATATGTTCACCAAGACGAGTTGGTTGGCTCGATTGAGCTGCCATCCATTATCCAATCCGAGCGGTTGCTCAAATTTTCGGCCTCGCGCTTTGGCGACAACGAAATCGCCCTAGTCATTACCGATATCACTAGGCTGAACAGTCTCGAGCAGTTGCGCAAAGAGTTTGTGGGCAATGTATCCCATGAGTTGCGTACGCCATTAACCGTGATGCGCGGCTATATAGAAACCTTCCAGGATATGTCCAGTAACACCGATTCAGTCAATGCAGCCTTTGGCCAGATGTCCGAGCAGGTCACCAGAATGCAGGCACTGGCCGACGACCTGATTTTGATATCAAAGCTCGAAGCCGGCAGTCAGCAGCCGGTGTTTGAAGCCATCACCATTAATGAGTTATTGCGCAGTATTGTTACTGAGGCTGAGGCGTTGAGTGGCGGTAAACATACCATTAGCCTCGACTGTGCGGAGACTATTATTGTGCAGGCAGAAAATAATGATATTCGCAGCGCTCTGGGCAATATTGTTTTTAATGCTGTGCGTCACAATCCTAAGGGCGCAGCCATTGCTATTAGAGTTCGCCAGTATGAGGACTTTACTGATATCGCGGTTAGCGACGATGGTGTGGGAATAGATCCCACCGAAATTCCCCGTCTTACCGAGCGATTCTATCGCGGTGATAGCAGCCGCAATTCGGACTCGGGCGGCACTGGGCTGGGTCTAGCCATTGTTAAACACAGCATTAATCGCTGTGGTGGCCGCTTGATTATTAATAGCCGACTGGGTCATGGGGCAGAGTTTATCTGCCGCATACCCAAAGATAATGCGCCGTCTTAGGCTGCACAGATAAACCGATAATGTAAAAAGTAATCCCCTTCCTGTTCTGGATCTGCCTCGCTCCATTGACCGTCGATCGACCAGCCCTGTGCGCAATGATGAGCCATCTCGATATGTAGCCGCTGAATAGCCAGGGTTACCGACTGCTCAAACTTTGCCCCAGGGCGCAACGAATAGGCCTGACGAGCGGCAAAAGCTTTATTAGGGCTGTGATTCATTGATCCCGCAGCCACAATAGGGCGCTCGAAAATACCTGAGGCGCGGTCCAGGGTGCCATCACCATAAAGTTTGGTGGCGTGGCTATTGGCTACTTCATTGGCTAGTTTCTTGGAGGGCGACTTATTGTTAGTTTTTGCCCGCTCCTCACATTCGATAATCTTATCGACAAAATTGGGAGAGTCCGCATCCTCAGTATCAAAGTCACAGGCACTGTAAGCACTGGTTGGAAATAGCCAGATCATGCTGGTAATACAGAGAAGAAAACCGCATCGAGAAAAGACTGATCTTAAATTCATGGTTATATCCTATCAATAGATTATGCACACAATCTTAGCATCAGGTTTGCTGTAGCCTAAATTGTTGTCTAGGTTTAATTAACGGGCCGATCATTAAGGCCAATAAATGGAGTTACAGGATGTATCAAAAAATACTGCAGTTTTGGTTTGATGATATTAAGCCCGCTCAATGGTGGGTTAAAGACAATGACTTTGATCAGCTGATTAAAGATAACTATGCTGCATTGCACGCAAGCACACATCTGTGCGAACTCTATCATTGGCGCCAAACCCCTCGGGGTCGGTTGGCCGAAATTATTATACTCGACCAGTTTTCCCGCAATATGTATCGAGACCAGCCTCAATCCTTTGCTTCTGACCCATTGGCTCTGGCTCTATCCCAGGAGGCTATTATTGCCGAGGCGGATCAAGAGCTAACCCCCACAGAGAAAAGTTTTCTGTATATGCCCTTCATGCACAGTGAGTCTGCAGCTATCCATAAGGTAGCGGTAGCACTTTATGAGGCCAATGGTATCGAGTCTAACTATCAGTTTGAACTGAAGCATAAAGCGATCATCGATGAGTTTGGTCGCTACCCTCATCGCAATGAAATTCTTGGCCGTGTTTCAACGCCAGCCGAGCTTGAGTTTCTAAGTGGCTCAGGTTCAAGCTTTTAATCTGGGCTTATAAAAAAGGCGAGCCCGGTGGCCCGCCTTTCTGTTTTATAACTCTTTTATAGCTCTTTTATAACTCTGGTTTAGAACTTATGTTCCATACCTAAGCCAAATGCCGTGTCTTCATCATCGGCAACGCCCGTTGAGGAGTCTGTGTTATCTGTGTAAAAAACATAGACCTTAGTGCCTTTAGCTAGCTTGTAATCAGCACCCAGCGACAATGTCTCTTCTTCGTCGCCATCAACATCATCTTCGATAGAGCCGTACTGGGCTTTTAGCGTCGTTTTCTTGTCGAGCTGGTAGGCTGCACTGACAAAGAAACCAGATTCATCCTTAGTACCTAGGTTATTTTCGTTTTGCTGGTACATAACGCCAAGCTTTAAAGCATCCATTTTGTACTGAGCAACAATGCGCATCAGATCCTGACTATCCACATCCTGGTCACCAGCAACAGCGATATAAAGGTTATCCATGCTGTAGCTTACCGAGTAAGAAATACCGTCGGTTAGGCCAGTGTCATCTTGGCCGTCGCCATCTACGTCTGCGCCTTCGCCGGGCATCATGGCAACAGTACTAGAGAAGCCGTTGATGGTTGGAGAGGTATAGGCAACAATATTAGAAACGCGGTTCTCGCCTTCAAAGGTATTTTTAATATCCCCCTCAAGGTCGTTAAATAGGTCGATCTTGTTTTGCGCCAGCTTGGTCGGAGAATCGTGTTTACCGGCCCATACTGTGCCGAAGCTACCTCTAACACCGCCCATAATATTGCGCTGAGTAAAGGTCTGACCTTTACAGTCGCCATCATCAACGCACATCTCAAATTCTGCTTTGTAGACCGCGTAAAGCCCATCGGCAATCTCAGTCTTACCTTTAACACCCAGGCGTGAAGCGTTGCTATTAAGATTCCATTCGTCACTGGCGCCGTCATCTGAATTAACAACAGAGACATTGATCTTGCCGTAAATAGTGCCGTCAATCGGTCCAGCAGCAAAACCCTGTGAGGCAAGGCCCATGGTTGATGCGATAGCCGCTGACAGTAGTAATTTGTTCATACTTAAATCCCCAAAAAGGTAGTGGTTATGTCTGTTCAACATTTGCCCGTCATCAATATGACAGAAGCAGGGTGAATATAGGTACCTTATGTGACAGAAATATGACAAATCACCGGGGCAAACGTTATTTTTCTGGCCGCCAGAGTGCTTAGTGTAGGCCTCAGCAGATCCGTTAGCTGAGGGCCAGATTATTTTTTGGAGATGTCATATTTCTGTCACATAACTCTAATACAGTGATCGAACTGAAACAAATTAGCATTAACCAACAGCACAGTATCGTGCTCGAATTTCGGAGGTCTTTATGACCCAACGTACATTGATCCCAGCCATACTCTTTACTCTAGCTTCTATGACTGCCACCTCTTCTGCAATGGCCCGTGACAGTATTGAAGTCGTGGGCTCTTCAACCGTATATCCTTTTTCAACCGTTGTTGCTGAGCGCTATGGTCGCGCTAGCGGCAAAGCGACTCCCAAGATTGAAGCCACCGGCTCTGGCGGCGGCATGAAGCTGTTTTGTTCTGGTGTTGGTACCAACTACCCAGATATCACTAACTCTTCCCGCCGAATAAAAGCGTCTGAGTTCAAAAAATGCCAATCAAATGGCGTGACCGACATTATTGAAGTCCAGATTGGCTATGACGGTATCGTTATTGCTAACTCTGTGAACGCCGAGCCAATGATGCTAAGCCGTAAAGATCTGTTCCTGGCACTTGCAGCCAAAGTTCCTGGCGCGACAGAGGGCGAATTGATTGATAACCCCTATAGCACCTGGCAAGAAGTAAATGCAGCACTGCCAAACATTGCCATTGAAGTATTGGGCCCCCCACCAACTTCTGGTACTCGTGATGCATTCGCAGAGTTAGGGCTAGAAGGCGGCTGTAAGAAGATTGCTTGGATCAAGGCCTTAAAAAAGACCGACAAAAATAGATACAAAGCGGTTTGTCACACCATTCGTGAAGACGGTCGTTATATCGAAGCTGGCGAGAATGACAATCTGATCGTTCAGAAACTCGAAGCCAATCCAGCGGCTCTGGGTGTATTTGGATTTAGCTTCCTTGATCAGAATGCCGACAAGGTGCAGGGCGCACAGATTGAGTCTGTTGAACCAACCTTTGAGTCTATCGCCGACAAGTCTTACCCTATATCACGACCATTATTCTTCTATGTTAAGAAGGCCCATGTAGGTGTTGTTCCCGGCATGCAGGGTTACCTCAATGAATTCACCAGCGAAAAAGCCTGGGGTGAAGAGGGTTACCTCGCCGAAAAAGGAATGATTCCACTGCCTACCAAAATACGTGCAGCCATGGGTGCTAATACTAGAGGACTAGTGCCAATGACGGGTAAGGAAGAATTGAATTAATACCCATAAGTTGTCAAAGTACAGCCCGGTTCTATGAGCCGGGCTGTTTTGTTATTTAAAGAGTTTACCCAAAGAGTTTTTTAAGGATACTGCCTGCCCTATGCAAGCGACAAACATACTAATATTAATACTTGGCCTTGGAGCGTTCGCGTTCTTTTTAGGCCGTGGCCGATCGTTGGCGCTGGCCAAACCCCTTGGCGGTATTCGCAAGCTCCATTCTCTGCCGTCATATTATGGGCTGCATGCCGCACTCTGGTGTGCACTGCCGTCGCTGGTTCTACTGTTTCTGTGGATAATGTTCGATGATCCATTGATCAATAGTATTGTTATCGAATCCGTGGCCGCCGATATCGCACCCACAGATACGGCGAGTTACAACCTACTCATTAATAAAATAGCCAATCTGGCAGATGGCATATTGCCCCGTAAAGGTGAGAGCGCCGCACTGATTGCCGCTGCAGACCATATGTCATCTCTACGGGTCATTTCCCGCTGGGCCCTGACAGCCTTGTTGCTCACGATTTCATTACTTGGATTACTCTGGGGCTGGTCGCGTATTTCTGCGTCATTCCGAGCACGTCCGGTGGTTGAAAAGGTCATGCAGAATATTCTGCTGGCCTGTGCCTGTCTGGCCATCTTTACCACCCTGGGCATCGTGCTGTCGGTGATGTTTGAATCCATTCAATTTTTCCGCTCTGTGCCTATCTTTGATTTTGTATTTGGTCTTGAGTGGAGTCCGCAAACGGCAATCCGTGAAGATCAGGTTGGCTCATCCGGTAGTTTTGGTGCCGTCCCCTTATTTGTGGGTACCTTGCTGGTATCCGCAGTGGCCATGTTTGTGGCGGTTCCCGTTGGCTTGATGTCGGCGATCTATCTTGCAGAATATGCCAGTAAGTCGGTGAGAACTTACGCGAAACCGGCGTTGGAAATTCTCGCTGGTATTCCCACCGTGGTATATGGCTTTTTCGCCGCCTTAACCGTAGCGCCATTTTTACGGGATCTGGGAGCCAGTTTTGGTTTGTCGGTATCCTCCGAAAGTGCTCTTGCCGCCGGCGGCGTCATGGGGGTGATGATTATTCCGTTTATTTCTTCTCTGGCTGACGATGTGATTACCGCTGTGCCCCAATCGATGCGCGATGGTTCACTGGCCATGGGTGCCACCCAGTCAGAAACCGTGCGTCGCGTGATTATTCCGGCAGCACTGCCCGGTATTGTTGGCGGCGTTATGCTGGCCATCTCCCGTGCCATTGGTGAAACCATGATTGTGGTTATGGCGGCGGGTATGGCGGCCAAATTAACTGCTAATCCCCTAGAGTCGGTGACCACGGTCACGGTACAAATTGTCACCCTATTGACCGGTGACCAAGAATTCGACAGCCCTAAAACATTGGCAGCCTTTGCTCTAGGCCTAATGCTATTTACGGTCACCCTGCTGTTAAATATTTTTGCGCTACATATCGTTAAGAAATACAGAGAACAGTATGACTAAGAAACCTATGACTGATTCCAGTAACCATCTAGACAAAATTAAAAAATCTCTGAGCCGACGCAATCGGGCAGAGAAACGCTTCCGTTGGTACGGACGCATGGCCGTGTTTGTTGGTTTGGCTGCCGTAATGGTGCTGTTTACCGACATCATCAGCAAGGGTCATGGCGCGTTTCGTATTACCTATGTAGAGCTTCAGGTGACCTACGATCAGGATATGATCGGCGTAGAGAATCTTACAGACCCAGCGCAATTGGCCCTAGGTGATTGGGAAGCGCTGTCGAAAGCTGCGTTGCGCAATGAGTTTGGCGATGTCTCTGGCCGTCGCGACAAGCGAAAACTCTACGGACTCATTAGTAGCGGTGCAGGCTATGACCTCAAAGATCGGCTGTTAGCTAATCCACTGTTATTGGGCGAAACAGAAAATGTGTGGATACTGGCCGACGATGATATCGACACCTATTACAAGTCTTGGTTAGACGGCGAACCCTATGCTGCAAGAATGTCGGCCAAACAAATTCAGTGGATCGATGAGCTTCATGCACAGGGAAAAATCCGTCTGCAATTTAACAGCAATCTATTTACACGGGGTGATTCCCGGGAGCCAGAACAGGCAGGCATCCGTGGTGCAGTGATGGGTTCATTGTTGGTTCTGATACTGACCTTGATGCTGTCGTTTCCCATTGGTGTGTCGGCGGCCATCTATCTTGAAGAGTTTGCGCCGCGTAATCGCTGGACCGATTTTATCGAAGTAAATATTAATAATCTGGCAGCCGTACCCTCGATTATTTTTGGTCTGCTAGGTTTGGCCATCTTTATTAACTTCTTCCATGTGCCCAGATCGGTGCCCATTGTGGGTGGTCTGGTGTTAACCCTAATGACCCTGCCCACTATTATTATTACCAGCCGTGCGGCGATTAAATCTGTCCCACCCTCCATTCGTGAAGCCGCGATGGGTATGGGTGCATCAAAGTCTCAGGTGGTATTGCATCATGTATTACCCCTGTCCTTACCCGGAATGTTAACCGGTGCCATTATCGGTATGGCTCAGGCCTTAGGTGAATCTGCCCCATTATTGATGATTGGTATGGTGGCCTTTATCGTCGATATTCCCGCGGGCTTCAGTGATCCGGCCACCGTGTTACCGGTACAAATTTTTCTCTGGGCCGACAGCCCAGAGCGCGCCTTTATAGAAAAGACTTCAGCGGCGATTATGGTATTGCTGAGCTTTCTCATTGTAATGAACACTGTGGCCGTATGGCTGCGTAAGCGCCTAGAGCGGCGCTGGTAGAAAGGAAAAACTATGACTCAAGCTGCCCCTGTTACTAAAAAGAAGCCCGTCTCAAAGACGACGCCCAAGCCGATGCAAAATCTGGAAATTACAGATCATCAGGCTACGGTAGGCAAGTGCTTTGCCGACAATGCCAAGATGACCATGCGTAACGTCAACGTGTTTTATGACGACAAGCAGGCCATCCATGATGTGAGTATTGATATCGCCAAGAATGAAGTGATTGCCATGATCGGTCCCTCGGGCTGTGGTAAATCCACCTTTTTGCGATCATTAAATCGCATGAATGACACCGTAGATATCTGTCGGGTTGAAGGTCAAATTTGCATGGATGGCGAAGACCTCTACTCACCCAAATTGGATGTGGTAGAACTGCGCGCCAGAGTGGGTATGGTTTTTCAAAAACCTAATCCATTCCCCAAATCTATTTATGAAAACGTCGCCTATGGCCCAAAGATTCATGGCCTTGCAGACACCAGAGTAGACCTCGATGAAATTGTAGAAAACAGCCTGCGTAAAGCGAGCCTCTGGGAAGAAGTTAAGGAGCGATTGCATCAGGCGGGCACCGGTTTGTCCGGTGGTCAGCAGCAGCGACTCTGCATAGCCAGAGCCATTGCCGTTAGCCCTGAAGTTATTTTAATGGATGAGCCCTGTTCTGCGTTGGACCCTATTGCCACTGCTAGAATTGAAGAGTTGATTGAAGAGCTGAGTCAAAATTTTACTATTGCTATTGTGACTCACTCAATGCAACAAGCGGCGCGAGTATCACACCGCACTGCCTACTTTCATCTCGGGCGACTCATTGAAGTCAATCCAACCGAGCAGGTATTTACCATGCCAGAGCATCAGCTTACAGAAGCCTACATTACAGGCCGCTTCGGTTAACAGGAGAAATAATATGTCAAAAATGTCATTTGAAAATCACATAATGAAACAGTTCGACGAAGAACTGGAAGAAGTTCGTACTCGATTAATGGAGATGGGCGGCAAGGTAGAACAGCAGTTACAAAATGCAGTTCTGGCGGTTACTGAAGCCGACAGCGCGCTCGCTGAGTTAGTTATAAAAGAAGAAAAATATGTCGACGAAATGGAAGTGGATATCGACGAAGCCTGCATTTTAATTATTGCCCGCCGTCAGCCAGCTGCTAGTGATTTGCGCCTGGTAATGATGGTGACCAAAGCGGTTAATGATCTAGAGCGCATTGGTGATGAAGCCAAGAAAATTGCCAACCATGCGGTGATGCTGGCGGGGGAGAGTACCTCATCTCAGGGCTATACCGAAGTTCGCCATATGGGTAAGTCAGTAATCAGTATGCTGAACAATGCACTGGATGCCTTCGCGCGTTTCGATGTTGAAGCTGCCATGCGCACCATAGAAGAAGATAAACAGATTGATCTAGAGTACAAGACTGCACTCCGTGAGCTAGCGACTTACATGATGGAAGATCCGCGCAGTATTACGCGAGTGATTAATATTTTGTGGGTGGTGCGATCTCTAGAGCGCATTGGCGATCATGCCAAGAATCTCTGTGAGCAGATTGTGTTTGTGGTTAAAGGCAAAGATATTCGCCACCAGAAATAACGCTGTTACTGTCTCTATAAATAGTTGTCTAGCGGAAGTGTCGGCTTCCGCTTTCTACTTTCTAACGTTGTTTTATTTATGCCTTAGCACTGGGGCGCGCATTAACAAGGTCGTACCAGCGTTTTAGGTTTGTGCAGTTTTCTGGGATAGACTTTTTAACCCAGCGAGCAAAATCAATAATGGTGAGCGCAGAGATATCTGCCACTGAAAAATAGTCACCCACTATGTACTGGCTCTCAGCCAAATGTGCATCCAAGTCAGAAAACAAATTATCTAATCGCAGTAGACCACGTTGTGCCAACTCTGGAATCTGCGCGTAGTCGTGGGGACCTGGCGCGGCGCGATTCTTAAATCCAGGTGTCGCATTGCGAAAGGCTTCTGCCGCAGCAAACATACCATTGGCTTGCAGTTGGCCGTTTGAGGCCTCTACCTGCGCACGTTCTAAGGGAGTTCGGCCATGCAGTGGCGTCTCAGGATAGATCTCTTCTAAATAGCGACAGATGGCGGTGACCTGACTAATAGAGTTGCCATCATCGAGTACCAGTAGAGGCACTTCTCCTAGAGGGTTTATTTTTTTAAAGTCATCAGAAAACTGTTCGCCCTTGGCAAGATCAACCTGAATGGTTTCAATCTCGATGCCTTTTTCCGCCATAAAAATTCTGACTCTGCGGGGACTAGGTGCGGTGGCGCAATCATAAAATTTCATGGTCATCTCTCTTATTATTTTTATTGGATGCTCTATTTTATGGCTCTATTTAATCGCTCTACCATAATGGCGCTGTTAGAAAGCGCTCTACTAGAAAAAGCTCTACTAGAAAGAGCTCTACTAGAAAGCCCTCTACTAAAAAGCCTCTTACTTCACAGCCACATTAGGCAGTTTCAAAAGCTCAACTCGCTTCTCAATCGCATGCAAAATAGCCGCGCTATCTAAGCCGGTATCGGCCAACTGCTGATTATGATTACCATGATCAACGTAACGATCCGGCAAACCTAAATGCAGCACAGGCATCACAATACCCTTAGCCGCTAAGAATTCACTAACCGCCGACCCAGCACCGCCAGCAATACTATTTTCTTCCAAGGTAACCAGCAACTGATGAGTCTCAGCAAGCTTGAGAATAAGTTGCTCATCGATAGGTTTTACAAAGCGCATGTCGGCCACAGTGGCATTAAGGCTCTCGGCGGCTTCAAAGCCATAAGTCAGCAGAGTACCAAAGTTTAAAATGGCAACCTGTGAACCTTCGCGCCTAATAACCCCTTTACCGATGGGCATTGCGGTCATGATTTTTTCAATCACAGCGCCAGAGCCAGTGCCTCTGGGGTAACGTACTGCGGCAGGGCCATGATGCTGATAACCGGTATAGAGTAACTGTCGAGTTTCATTCTCGTCCGAGGGCGCCATTATCATCATGTTAGGAATACAGCGCAGATAACTAATATCATAGGCGCCGGCATGAGTAGCGCCGTCTTCGCCAACCATTCCAGCGCGATCCAGTGCAAACAACACATCCAGATTTTGCAGGGCAACATCGTGAATTAGCTGATCATAGGCGCGCTGTAAGAATGTAGAATAAATCGCCACCACAGGCTTCGAGCCTTCGCAGGCCATACCTGCCGCGACCGTAACCGCATGCTGCTCAGCAATGGCCACATCTTCAAAGCGTTTCGGGAAGCGCTTGGCAAAATCGTTCATGCCAGAGCCATCACACATGGCTGGGGTAATGCCAACCAGGCGGTTGTCTTGCTCTGCCATATCGCACAACCAGTCGCCAAACACCTTCTGATACTTGGGTTTTACTTGCTCTTTGGGTGCAGACGTAACAACGGCAGGTTGTACTGCTGGTTTGGGCTCAACTTTATTTAAGGCGTGATAACCCACCGGGTCATTTTCAGCGGGGGCAAAGCCCTTACCTTTGTGAGTAATGGTATGCAGTAACACAGGGCCTTTAATTTCTTTAAGCTTGCTCAGAGTCTCGATGAGCAGCGGCAGGTCGTGGCCATCAATGGGGCCAATATAATAAAAGCCTAGCTCTTCAAAGATAGTGGCGGGTGACACCATACTCTTCATATATTCTTCGGTGCGACGCACAAAGTTCGAGGCATGAGGCATAGAGCGCAACGCTTTTTTGCCGCCCTCACGAAACTGGGTATAAAACCGGCTCGACCAGAGCTTGGAAAAGTAGGTCGAAAGGCCGCCAACATTGTGGCCAATAGACATGCGATTGTCGTTCAGAACCACCAGCAGGTTTTTGTCGACATGGCTGGCATGATTAATAGCCTCAAAAGCCATGCCCGCAGTCATAGCGCCATCGCCCATTACGGCCACTGTTCTGCGATCTTCACCCAGTTGGGCCGACGCCATCGCCATGCCGAGAGCAGCACTAATAGAGGTACTTGAATGACCCACACCAAAGGTGTCGTATTCGCTTTCAGAGCGTTTAGGAAAGCCAGACAGGCCATCTTTTAGGCGCATGCTGAGCATCTGCTCGCGGCGGCCAGTAAGAATTTTATGGGGATAGGTCTGATGGCCCACATCCCAGACTAGACGGTCATCTGGGGTGTTAAAAACATAATGCAGAGCAATAGTAAGCTCAGTGACGCCGAGTCCAGCACCAAAGTGACCGCCGGTTTTACCCACGCAATAGAGCATAAAAGAGCGCAACTCATCGGCTACAACCAGCAACTGGTCGTTATCTAAATGACGGAGGTCAGCGGGGGCACTAATACGGTCCAGTAAAGGCGTACTCGGGCGGCTGAGTGGAATATCAGTAAATGTTTTTGGCATCAGTTAATACGTCTTTATTCGAATATGAATATTACACCAAGTAATTACGTTAATATGCTCTATTAACAATAAAGCTGGCAATAAGGCGCAGTGCATCAGCCCGTTCGCCAAAGGGTTCAAGGCAGTTCATGCTGCGCTGGTAGAGTTCAGCCGCCTGACTGCGCGCCTGTTCAAGACCCAAAATCGAAGTATAGGTAGATTTTCCATTGGCTATATCCGATCCCTGCTGCTTGCCCAGCTGTTCCGTGGAACTCTCGACGTCTAGAATATCGTCCTGAATCTGAAATGCCAGACCTATCGCGCGAGCAAAGCCCGTTAAAGCCTCAAGCTGTTGTTCAGTCGCCGCATTGGTGCCCATAGCGCCCATCAATACGCTGGCTTCAATTAAAGCACCGGTTTTATGGGCATGCATGTTTTTAAGTTGGTCTATATCAACGTGCTGGCCCGTGGCCGCCAAATCAATTGCCTGCCCCGTCACCATACCGCTGCAACCGCCATATCTGGAGAGTGTAGCAACCAGTTTCAGCGCGGTCTCAGAATCAGTGTCGGCAAGTTCGGTTAACTGCTGAAAGGCCAGTGACTGCAATGCATCGCCGGCCAAAATAGCAGTCGCCTCATCAAATTGAATATGGCAAGTAGGTTTACCACGACGTAAATCATCATCGTCCATGGCCGGTAAATCATCGTGAATCAGCGAATAGGCATGAATCATTTCCACCGCAGCGGCCACAGAGGCCGTCACTGAAGCACCGCTATGCTTGGTATCTGGCCCAGCAATAGCCGAGGCAGCAGCAAAACACAGGGCCGGACGTATACGTTTACCGCCATTGAAGACCGAATAGCGCATGGCCGCAAAAAGTCGCTCAGCCGGGCCCTCAGCAATGGGCAGAATGCGCTCTAATTGAGCATCCACCTGGGCCGTGCACTGTTTAAGGTAATCTTTCATTAAGGCAGGCTATTCGCTATCAGTATCAAAGGGCTGGCTTACAAGCTCATCACCCTGGCGCATTAGTAACTCAACCTTCTGTTCAGCCTGCTTTAAGGCCTGCTGGCAATCCCGCGCAACCTTAATACCCTGCTCAAAAGACTTCAATGAATCTTCCAAGCTCAGGCCGCCACTTTCAAGGGATTCCACCAGAGATTCAAGGCTCTCTAGCTGTTGCTCAAAGTCGATAGCTTTCTTCTCTTTAGTCACTAATTCTCACCTGTTATATTGATTTAAAGCGCCTGTCTGCGAGCCGTCACACTAACCAACCAAACAGGGCGGGTCAATGGACAGTTTGCCTCCTAATAGAGTACGCCCAGCGAAGGTGTATACTTTATAGGTAAGAGGTATGGATTAACATTTTAAAGGTTTAATATTTAAGGGGTTACCGCCATTGAATATGAGAATTTTAAGATTAAATGTCGCAGGCCAACCCATAGAATGGCTTAACTGGGAACAGGCCGTGTGCATGTATGCCCGAGAGCTGGTGGTTTGGACCATGGGTGACACCGTTCGAGAAGTTTATGGTGGCACGCAGAGGCTAAGCGGCAAGCGGTCGTATTTTGATATCCCCAGCATTATCGCCTGTGGTGGCGAGCAACTCGGCCGGCCACGCACCAATTACCCCCTTACTAATCCCGCCCTGTTTGCCCGTGACGGCTACCTCTGCATGTACTGCTCCCGTGAGTTTCCCACACAGAAACTCACCCGTGATCATATTTATCCGAAATCACGGGGTGGTAAAGATAAGTGGGAGAATGTTGTTGCAGCCTGCAAGCGCTGTAACCAGCACAAGGCAGACCTGACCTTAGACGAAGCCAATATGCAGCTCGTTGCCTTGCCCTACAAACCAAATAACGCAGAGTATCTGGCGCTGATTAACAGCCGCCGCATACTGGGCGACCAGATGGAATTTCTGCGCAGCCAGTTTTCAAAGAACAGCCGGTTTCTTTAGGTCTAGTTCATACTCTTTAGCCAATATTCTTTTAGCCGATACTCGCTAGGCCATAAAGCCTTGCGCAAAGGTCAGCAGAATCAATGCCGGGCAGAAAAACTTCACATACACCGGCCATATCTTCCAAAACAGACCCTGCTCTAAATCTGGGCTACCACTCTTGAGCTCCTGCAGAATACTGTTACGGTAGAAAATCCAGCCAGCAAAGATACACAGCATCATGCTCAACAGCGGCTGAGCACGCTCAGTTGTCATAGTAATTACAAAGCCAAACAGCGACTCAAAATTAAGGCAGATGATGGTGCTAATACCAAACACCAGCAAGCCAACCAGCCAGGTCGCTTTGTGGCGATTAATTTGATGCGCCTCCACCGCATAGGACACCGGCACCTCAAGCATCGAGATAGAAGAGGTAACCGCCGCAATCGACATCAGTACAAAGAAGGCGAATCCCACCAACAGCCCCGTGGCACCCATACCTTCAAATAAAGCAGGCAGTACCTGGAAGATGAGATCTGGCCCTGCAATCAACGCACCGCTCTCAGCATAAATAGTAACCCCAAGATTCTGCGCCACAAAAATCGCCGGCAATACCAGCAGGCCTGCCAAAAATGCCACCGACGTATCGGTCAAGGTCACCAGAGCGCCCACCACCGGCAAATTTTCATCCGCACGGATATAAGAGCCATACACCAGCATAGTGCCCACACCCAGAGACATAGAGAAAAAGGCTTGCCCCATAGCGCTAACAATGAGCTTGGGGTTAGTTATCTGAGAAAAGTCCGGTACTAGGTAGTGACGCAAACCCTCCATCGCCCCTTCCTGGGTCAGTACATAGAGAATAAGCCCGCCCATTAATAAAAACAGCGAAGGCATCAAACGGCTCGACCACTTTTCAATGCCCTGTTCAACGCCGGCACTGATAATAAAAACGGTTAGCAGAACAAACACCGCCGCAAAACCAATATTGCGCACCAAGCTAAAGTCAGTGAGCCACTGGCTAACATCAGCTAGGCCCAGCACAGTGGTTAATGGCTCTAACATAAAGGCCAGCATCCAGCCCGCAACAATACTGTAGAAGCTGAGTATCAGCCCCGCAGTCACCATGCCGCCAATACCGACTAACTTACCAACCGTCTTAGCGGTCTGGCCAGGCGAAATAGATTGCAGCGCACTGACCATATTAGAACGCGTGTGACGGCCAATAATCAGCTCGGCCATCATGGCAGGGTAGGCCAGCAAAAAGGCCAGAATCAAGTAGATCAACACAAAGGCAGCGCCGCCATTTTCCGCAGCATTAGTGGGGAAGCCCCAGATATTACCCAGCCCAACGGCCGAGCCAGATGCGGCAAAAATAAAAGCCAAACGGGAAGAAAACTCACCTCTTTGCATCACAGTGTTCCTGGAGTTATTTTTATTAGTCGCTGATTTTAGGTCAAAAGCCCATTAAATTCGATGGTTAAATTGTTTTGATTTTAGTCAGCATCAAAAGCGCAGGACTGTGCTAGAATCGCGCCTCATGGGGGCGTTTTGGATTCGACGACGGTTACAAAACCTCCGGTGCATGCCGAGATGGTGACCAATCTCGTTAATCCAAAGTCGCAAACTTATAGTTGCCAACGACGACAACTACGCACTAGCTGCTTAAACCCCAGTGTAGTGCCGTTTGAC
>CAJJAS010000133.1 GCA_905182245.1 gamma proteobacterium HTCC2207
CCGCCTGAATAGGCTAAAACTACTTTTTTAATTTCTGACACGAAACAAGATCCTTTGCTGGAGAAAATAAGCTGGCGATTTTACCCTAACAGGGGCAATTTTAGTATTGCTTGTGGCCAGTATTATCCTGAGGATCAAATAGCCGATAGTCGAGAGCAACAAACGTCGCGAGTTCATCATCTGAAGGAAAGCTGTAATAGGCCGCTGTGCCCTGCTGGGGCGTTCCATTGAGATACTGACCGGCCTGAACAGCAGCCACGGCCTGAATAATCTGTTCACAGCCCGCCTCGTAGAGACTCAGCACATTGAACAGATAGGATCTGTCAGTGGCGAGGGTAATTCGGGCAATAGAAATAATATCGCCGGTATCTACGCCGCTATCCTGAATAAAATGCAGGGTTGAGCCAATCTCTGACTCTTTATTTAGCATGGCCCGAAAGGTGGCCATGACGCCACGGTAGCTGGGAAGTACACCGGAGTGCAGATTAATCACCCCATGCTGGGGTATGGCAATCACCTTACCCCGAATAATTAACCCGAACCGCACAGAGATAATAAGGTCTGGCTGGCTAGCCTGAATACGTGCCAGCCCCTCTGGGCCATTCACCTTATTGCCTATATCAGCGAAGCCCTGGAGCTCGCAGCCTGCGAGCTTGGCGAGATCATCAAAACTATGCTCAGCAGTGGCAAGCTGGTGTTTTTCGAAGGCGGCCAGTTCCATTAATGGTGCAGGCAGCTGTTGGTCTGCACCGACTTTTTCTGAGATGAAGATAGTTAACTGATGGTCGCCAAGCGCTTTTACCAGTCGTGACAGGGCACTATGGCTGGCGAGATCTCTGTTGGTGAGGATGGTGATCTTCATTAATGGCTCTTCTTAGATGAGGGCTCCTTATTAAGGGCTCTTTTTACGCACTCTTCATTATCAGCTCTTCTTTACGTGCTTACTTTTCCACAAAACCTCGTATGAAGCCACTGTTTCCGGTAGCATTCACCCCCTAACCGGGGACACTTTTTCAATGGATCAACTCAGTATTATTCAGCCCGACGATTGGCACCTCCATCTGCGCGATCATGAGGCCTTAGAAACCACGGTACCGGCAGCAGCCCGCGGGTTTGGTCGCGGTATTATTATGCCCAACCTAACGCCTCCAGCGACGACCGTTGCTGAAGCTGGCGCCTACCGTGATCGAATTTTGGCCCAACGGCCGGAAGGTTCAAATTGGCAGCCACTGATGGTGCTGTACCTCACCGACAATACTTCCCCAGAGGAAATTCGTGCGGCCAAGGAATGTGGGTTTATCCATGGTTGTAAGTATTATCCTGCGGGCGCTACCACCAACTCTGATTCTGGCGTCACTGACTTGGCTAATATTCACAAGGTCTTAGAGACCATGCAGGAAGTGGGTATGGTCCTGCAACTACATGGTGAAGTCACTTCTATCGACACCGATATTTTTGACCGGGAGGCGGTATTTATTGAGCGTCACCTGCGTGGTCTGGTCCAGCATTACCCGAATTTAAAAATTGTTCTCGAACATATCACCACCCAAGAAGCTGTAGACTTTGTCTCGGCTGCTGGCGACAATGTTGCCGCCTCAATTACTCCCCAGCATCTACTCTACAATCGCAATCACATGTTGGTAGGCGGTATTCGGCCGCACCTTTTTTGTCTGCCGATTCTGAAGCGCGATATTCATCAGCATGCACTGATTGCAGCAGCAACTAGCGGCGATAGAAAATTCTTTTTGGGGACAGACTCCGCGCCCCATGCTCAGGGCAAGAAAGAAAGTTCCTGCGGCTGTGCTGGCTGCTTTAGCCACCATGCGGCTATTGAACTCTACGCCGAGGTTTTTGATACGGCTGGCGCGCTGGATAAACTCGAAGTCTTTGCCAGCAAAAATGGTCCCGACTTTTACAGCCTGCCCTACAACAGCGAAAGCATATTATTAAAGCGTGATCCTTGGGAGTTGCCTGAGGCAATTCCCTTTGACGGCTCGCAACTTGTCCCGCTCGGTGCGGGTACCACTCTAAACTGGAAATTGAGCCTCTAATGGAAATGCCTGTAGAACTTCTAACAAGATCAAAAATGGCTGATCGTTTTCGTGGTTTTTTGCCCGTAGTGGTAGATGTGGAAACGGGGGGATTTGAAGCCCGCAAAGACGCCCTATTAGAAATTGCCGCGGTTATTTTGGAAATGGATTTTCAGGGTAATCTGCAAATTAAAGAGAGCTACAGTAAAAATATTGAGCCATTTCCCGGTTCCAACATTGACGATGCTGCTTTGGAATTTACGGGCATTGATCTCTACGACCCAGAACGCATGATGGAAGATGAAGGCGAAGCACTGCGTGAAATATTCCAGCCCATTCGTCGAGAAGTGTCTGACTCTGGCTGCACCCGCGCGGTGATGGTGGCCCACAATGCCCATTTCGATCTTGGCTTTGTGAATGCCGCTATTAAGCGCAATCAAATTAAGCGCAGCCCCTTTCACCCGTTCTCTTGTTTTGATACGGCAAGTCTAGCGGGATTGGCTTACGGACAAACGGTTTTGGCTAAGGCCTGTCAGGCTGCCAAGATTGAGTTCAATAATCGCGACGCCCACAGTGCACTGTATGACACGGTTAAAACCGCAGAGCTGTATTGTTCAATTGTTAATCGCTGGAAAGAATTAGGGGGCTGGCCACTGGCTGCCGCCGTTGAAGACAGTAGCGAAGAAGACCAACCCTAATAGCTAGCTCTAATAATCGTCACTAGTAACTGGCACTATTAAAGTGCCTTTATTTCTTAATCCAAAAGTCGGCTTTTTCGATGCCGACTTTTACAGGATCAAACACTGGATCTATGCCCTGATCTAACTGTTCTTCATAATCTTTTAGCGCTAATAATGCAGGCTTCTGCAGAATCAAAATAGCCACAATATTTAACCAGGCCATAACGCCAACACCCACATCACCCAACGCCCAGGCGACGGCTGCGGTTTTTAATCCACCGTACATAACCGATGCCAACACTAACGCCTTAAGGGCAAACACCAACCAGGCGCGATGCACCTTGCGGTTGATATACATAACATTGGTTTCGGCAATATAGTAATAGGCAACGATTGTAGTGAAGGCGAAAAATAGTAACGACAGCGCCAGAAGGCCACTACCAAAACCGGGCATTATGGTATCGAAGGATGCCTGCACATAACCAGGACCTGCAGCAACACCGGCCAGCCCTTCATAGATCATGGAGCCATCGGCGCCCTGCACGTTGTAAAGTCCCGTGAGCAAAATCATAAAGGCGGTGGCAGTACAGATTAACAAGGTGTCTATATACACTGAAAATGCCTGCACTAAACCCTGCTTAACTGGGTGAGTAACTTCGGCGGCTGCCGCGGCATGGGGCGAACTGCCCTGCCCAGCTTCGTTAGAATAAATTCCCCGCTTAACACCCCATTGCACGGCCATACCAATAATGGCGCCGTAGCCGGCTTCCATACCAAAGGCGCTGTTAAAAATAAGCTTAACCATGGCGGGAATGGCTTCAAAATTAGCGCCAATCACAATAAACGCAATCAAAATATAACCGGCTGCCATGGCGGGTACTGCGATCTGGGCAAAGTGAGCAATACGTTTAACGCCACCAAATACAATTAGCGCCAGACTGACACAGAGAAATGCCACGGTGGCGATAGGCGGTATGTTCCACGCATTATCAACGGCCGACACAATGCTGTTGGCCTGAATACCTGGCAGGCAGAAACCCATAGCGATAATGGTTGATGCAGCAAATAACCAGGCGTACCAATTCTGTCCCATGGCTTTTTCAATGTAGTAAGCCGGACCACCACGGTACATGCCGTTGTCGTCTTTTTCTTTGTAGATCTGGGCTAATGTGGCTTCGACATAGGCGGTTGATGCACCGAGAAATGCCACGGTCCACATCCAGAACACGGCGCCAGGACCACCCATCGCGATGGCGGTAGCAACACCGGCAATATTACCTGTGCCCACGCGGCCAGAGAGAGACATAGCCAGGGCCTGAAAGGACGACACACCAGAGTCGGAACTGCGTCCGTCGAAAATTAGTTTCATCATGTGGCGGAAATGGCGCACCTGTAAGAAGCGAGTGCGAATGGAAAAATACAGACCTGAGCCCAAACAGAGATAAACCAATGCTGAACTCCAAACGATACCGTTTAGATCGTTGACAAATTGTTCCAAGATTATTCCTCTAGGGTGTTAGTTATTATTCTTTTTTTAAAACCGCTTCATCCGCGCGATCAAATAAAGGGGTTATATCAGCCAAGAATTCTTCGCTGGTCTGACCATTAACCACAAGTAATGTTGGGGTGGCGATTGTACTAGAGTATTGGGGGAATTGGGAGAACTCACCCCAGCGCTTCATCTGTCCCACCGTGCCCACAATCACCAGTAGACCCACAAAAGCAGCACAGCCACTCCAGCGTGATCGGGATGAAAGGTTGGTGGCCAGTGCCAGATTGGCACTCAGTAACAGGAGCAAAATACTCATGGCAACGAGCTGTTGAACCGTCTCTCCAAATAGCACCGAATTAAAATTATAACTCAATGTACTGAGCAACCATTCGCAACCGGTAAAGACTAATGACGCCAGTAATATAAGACTGTATTGACCCAGCAAATGCGCTTCCTGTTTAACGAGGCGACCGACCAGCCCCCAGAGCAGTGCGCCAACGAAAATAGCTAACTGGGCACTGAGAATAACGGGGATAGCATTTTTCCATTCCCATTCCGCCACGGTGCCGGCATAGAGCGCAACAATTTGCACGACGATAACCGTCAGCAACAGTGGCAACCAGACCGATACGCGATTAAGTTGGCTGCTGTCCCGTTCCAGTCGATGCAATAATTTGGTGGCCTCGAGAGGATGGGTGTTGGCAACAATGCGCAACCGAGTGCGGCCCACTTTGATTTCAGAACCCGAGGCTAAAACGCTCGCATCTGGGCTTGGGTTTTTTAGCACCTGCAGGCCATTCATACTGTCTAGATCGGTAATGGCCCAGCCATCCCCCGAGGCATCGAGACGCAGGTGGTTGGCAGAGATATGGGGGTCAGGTAGAACGACATCATTGTCGTAACCGCGGCCAATACTGACTTGATCGGCATCCACTTGATAATACTGGCGGCGCCTGCCGCCCCAGCCTAGCACCTCAATAATTACTGCCATTGGGACACCTCCATAAACTTGCTCGCGAAGGCCAGTCCATTATCTTTGCTTACTCCCGCCAGCGTAAAGTGGCTGATAAGTGCCCTGTCGCTGTCGTCGACTGAGCCCTGTAAAAATAAAATATCGTAGAGTTCGGGGTAGTCTTTGTAGGCCCGCAGACAGAAAACGGTTTTGCTCTGGCGACCACTGGTTCCCTGAGTAAAACCGTTGTCACATTGAAAGTCTGTTACATCCTCTTCTCCGGCACGGTTGCCCGGCGCAAAGTCACCGAATAGTCTTTCGTAATAGCTGTAGAACTGCCAGGGATTTAGTTTATTGGCTTCTAACCAGATAAATTGGTATTCCAAAATACCCGTGGCAAATGTCGAGGTCAGATAAATATTGTCTTCACTGCGACAGGAACGATCTGCACTTAAGAACTGTGCCTTGTCGTCTGAACTATTAGAGCCGCCCCAGCATTTAACAAAGGGCACTAGTTCATCCAATACCTTGGATTCACCCAGACTGATGGACTGCCAGTCGCGAGCCAGTAGGCGGCTAAATTTTTCTTGCTGGTCGGCCAATAGCTGTGCACCTATATAGGCTTGCATGTTTACTATGGCAGCATCGCGGGTCTTATAGCCTGCGAACAGTGCCTGAAGGCGGCTAACGGGCACCAAGAAGCTCACCTGATTACCCGCCGTGGCAACATTGATACCGACGACCTGCCCTTCTCTGTCTATAGTAGGGCCGCCGCTCATGCCCGGGTTTAACGATCCAGTGAAATGCACGCGGGGATGATAGCCCGCTCTATTGATGCCGTTGTAGGTCCCAGGTACTACGGTTAACCCTAGGTCTAATGGATTGCCAAGGGCATAAACGGGCATCCCTATTTCTGGTTCTTTGGGCGCTAAGTTTATAAACTTTCGATCTAGGTCTGTGGCTTTTACCAGAGCTAAATCATTAACCACATCCACATCTACGAGACTCAGCTCACCGGTTTTATTGCTCTCGGTAAGATATTCAATGCGGTACTGCTGGGGTTCGCTCGCGGCGAGCTGGATAACATGATAGTTGGTGGCAATGAGGCCTGAGTCGTCGACGGGGAAGCCGGAGCCTATGGTGCTTTTACTGCCGGAGGTGAGATCGATGATACGAATTTGTAGAATCGCTGATTTGTAATCGGCAAAAAGATCCCGAGCCGTATCGTTTTGCCCTTGGGCCGCGCCGTGCCAGGCCAATATAAAGAGTAAAGCCATCCTGAGCATTGCGCCTACTTCCCTATTTTTTATCACTGTAAAAACTCCAGTTTGGTGCTGATATCCCGCTATTTATATTCGTTTTTCGAATAGGCATTATCGCAGGCTTAAGGTTTGTTCACATAGCTATTTATACGGCTCAACGCTAGAATGACGACCAAATAAATCCCCCTTTTTGACAGAGAAATACAGACTCATGACTGATTCGTTTAAAGAGAGTGCTCTCAAGTACCACACCCACCCGCTTCCCGGAAAGCTGGAAATCAGGCCGACTAAACCATTGGCCAACAAAAGAGATCTGTCTTTAGCCTATTCGCCAGGTGTGGCCCATGCCTGTGAGTTGATTGTCGAAAACCCAACTGCCGTGGCCTCGGTTACCGCGAGAGGCAATCTAGTTGCGGTCATTACCAATGGTACTGCGGTACTGGGACTGGGCAATATTGGCCCACTGGCCTCTAAGCCGGTAATGGAAGGTAAGGCTGTTCTGTTTAAAAAGTTCGCCAATATTGATGTGTTTGATATTGAAGTGGACGAGACTGATGTCGATAAGTTGGTAGACATTATCGCCTCGCTGGAACCCACCTTTGGTGGCATTAACCTTGAAGATATCAAGGCACCCGAATGCTTTATGGTTGAGGAAAAACTCCGCAAGCGTATGAAGATTCCGGTATTCCACGACGACCAACATGGCACGGCTATTGTTGCTGCCGCTGCTATTTATAATGGCCTGCGTATCGTTGATAAGAAATTCGAAGATGTGAAACTTGTCGTCTCTGGCGCTGGCGCTGCCAGTATTGCCTGCGTTGATCTGCTGGTAAGCATGGGCCTGCAAAAGAAAAATGTACGCATGATCGACCGCACCGGCGTGATCTATGCCGGCCGCAAAGAGGGTATGAACCCTTGGAAAGAAGGCTATGCCGTTGAGACTAGCGACCGCACCATTGAAGATGCCATTGAGGGTGCCGATCTGTTTATGGGTCTGTCTGGCCCAGGCGTACTCAATGGTGAGCTACTTAAGAAGATGGGCGAGAAGCCGATTATTCTGGCGATGTCGAACCCAATTCCTGAAATTATGCCCGAAGAGGCAATGGCGGCTCGTCCTGATGCTATTTTGGCCACGGGTCGTTCCGACTACCCCAATCAGGTAAACAATGTTCTGTGCTTCCCATTTATTTTCCGCGGCGCACTGGACTGTGGTGCTTCAACTATTAACGAAGAAATGAAGATGGCTGCTGTGCGAGCCATTGCTGATCTGGCCACAAAAGAAACGTCGGACGTGGTGGCCGCGGCCTATGCCGATGAAGCCCTTAAGTTTGGCCCTGAATATCTTATTCCGAAAGCCTTTGATCCGCGTCTTATCGAAGTGGTGCCCATGGCTGTGGTTAAGGCGGCGATGGAGAGTGGCGTTGCCACCCGACCTATCGAAGATCTTGAAGCCTACCGCCAGAAGCTCCATGAGTTTGTGAATCAGGCCGGTCTGTTTATGCAGCCTATTATTGAAATCGCCAAAAAATCCCCGGCGCGTATTGTTTACGCCGAGGGCGAGAATGATGATGTGTTGATGGCCGTGCAGGCGGTGATCGATGAAAATATCGCCACGCCTATCTTGATTGGTCGTCGTGCTGGTATGGAAGTAAAAATTGATCGTTTAGGTCTGCGTATTGATCTGGACACAGAGGTCGAGATATTTGACCCCAGCAACAATGACAAACATGAAGCCTATGCCGCCTACTATCACGAGATGGTTGGACGCAACGGTGTCTCTGTCGATGCTGCCCGCAAGATTATGCGTGATGACAACACCGCTATCGCTGCGGTGATGGTCGCCCGTGATGAGGCCGATGGCCTGATTTGCGGCAAGGTGGGTCGCTTTGACTTCCATCTGCGTGAAATTATGCATCTGCTTGGGCCTGAGAATAAAGACCAGCTGGTGTCTTCTGCAGCTGTGTTACTGATGCCAGATGGCCCGCTATTTTTGGCAGACACCGCCATGAATATCGACCCCAGCGCTGAGGAGCTGGTGAAAATTACCGAGGCGAGTATTGATCTGGTTAAACGCTTTGGTATTGAACCTAAGGTTGCCCTGCTGTCTCATTCTAACTTTGGCACGTCGAATAATCCGTCGGCCAAAAAAGTGCGTCGTGCCGGTGAGATGCTACGAAATAAATATCCCGATCTGCAGGTAGATGGTGAGATGCATGTATTGAGCGCACTGAATCCTAAACTCCGGGATACGGTTTATTCACAGGCCAATATTAAGGGTCGCGCCAATGTGTTGGTAATGCCTAATTTAGATGCGGCAAATATTGCCATGGGATTGATTCGTTCACTGACCGATGCGCTGTTAATCGGGCCCTTTATTAATGGCTTCCGCAAGCCGGCTCACATTGTGATTCCGTCGGTTTCATCTCGCGGTATCTTTAACATGACGGCTTTGACGGTTGCTGATATTCAGGCTGTTAAATAGCTCTTTATCTAGGAGACGCTGAGGGCTCTTCTTTTATCTAGCATAAGCGGGGGGCTCTTCACTGATCTAGAAGGTGCTATTTGTTTTGCAGTGAGAGCGCTAGGTTGTAGAGCTGCTTTTTATCACCGCCGGTAATTTTGGCGGTGACTGAAGCGGCTTTGGTGAGGGGTAGCTCTTTCATTAGCAGGCTGATAATTTTCTCTGCATCAACGGATATCAGATCTGTGGTGCCTGTCGCTCCACCTACTACTAATACTATCTCGCCACGCTGTTGATTACTGTCGGCACTTACCTGCTCCAATAACTCTTCTAGGGTGCCATGGAGATAGGTTTCAAATTTCTTGGTCATTTCACGGGCCATAAAGCTGGGCCTGTCGCCACCGAATACATCGATCATATCGCGGATGGTTTCGACGATACGATGAGGTGCTTCGTAGCAAACGATAGTTTCTGTGCCTGCTTTAAACTCTACCAGAGATGTTTTGCGGGAGCTGCTTTTGGCGGGCAAAAAGCCTATAAAGCGGAAACTGTCGGTGGGTAACCCAGATACGCTGAGGGCGGAAATAGCGGCGCAGGCTCCGGGTATAGGCACTACGCTGTAGCCCTGCTTGCGCGCTTCCGAAACCAGTCTGTAACCTGGGTCGGAAATGAGCGGTGTACCGGCATCAGAAATTAATGCAATATCATC
>CAJJAS010000134.1 GCA_905182245.1 gamma proteobacterium HTCC2207
AACATCACCGTAAGAGAAACCACCGCAGGCAACTAGGCCTGAGAAGTCGGACAGTGAACGACGGCCAGCCAGCAAGTCACTCATATGAACATCGACGGCGGTAAAGCCGGCGCGATCAAAAGCTGCTGCCATTTCTAGATGGCTATTCACACCCTGCTCGCGAACAATGGCGACTCTGGGTTTCACACCAGTTTTAATATAGGGCGCGCTAATGTCCTCAGCGGGATCAAACGTTAGGTTAACCGAGAGCCCGATATCGGCTTTACCAATACGCTCAAATTCCTGCTCAACGCATTCTGCATTATCCCGCAGTGAGGCAACCTGATAGGAGGTCTCGCTCCAGCAGGCTTGCAGCGCAGTGCGATCGCAAGCAAACAGCATCTCACCGTCGCGACTGATCTCAAGGCTGTCATTACTGTTGAGAGTACCGAGCCTGTGGACGCTAACACCTGACTCAGCAAAACGCTGAGCCAGAACATCGGCGCTGTCGGCACGAACCTGAATCACGCCGCCCAGTTCTTCATTAAATAGGACTGCCATGCTGTTGGCGTCGAGGTCGGTCAGATCGACCGAAACACCCACGTGACCGGCAAAACTCATCTCGGCCAGAGTGGTTAGCAAACCGCCATCGGAGCGATCATGGTAGGCAACAATTTCGCCCTGCTCTATAGAGGCCTGCATGCTGTCGAAGAAGCCTTTAAGGGCCTGAGCATCGTCAACATCTGGGGCTGTATCGCCAAACTCCGAGAACACCTGGGCCAAAATAGAGCCACCCATGCGGTTGGCACCAGCACCTAGGTCGAGGAGTAATAATTCTGTATCACCCTGATCGGTACGCAGCTGTGGAGTCAGTGTTTTGCGCACATCTAGCACCGGTGAAAAACCGGTAATAATTAATGACAGTGGCGAGGTAACAGCCTTGTCGTCGCCATTGGCCTCTTTCCATGCAGTGCGCATAGACATGGAGTCTTTGCCCACAGGAACGGTAATGCCCAGCTTGGGACATAGATCCATGCCCACGGCTTCGACGGTACGGTAGAGTTTCTCATCTTCTCCCGGTGAGCCCGCGGCACACATCCAGTTAGCGGACAATTTAATATCTTTAATATCACCAATGCGCGCAGCACTAATATTGGTAATGGCTTCACCGATCGCCATGCGGCCAGAGGCTGGGCCATTGATTAGGGCCAGCGGTGTGCGCTCTCCCATAGCCATGGCTTCGCCTGCGGTGCTGTCGTAGGTCACTGTGGTGACGGCACAGTCAGCAACGGGAATCTGCCAGGGACCAACCATCTGATCACGGGCAACCATGCCGGTCACCGACCGATCGCCAATGGTAATAAGGAAACTTTTGCTGGCCACCGTTGGGTGACGCAATACACGAAATACCGACTCGCTGAGATCCAAGGCTTCTGGCGAGAATGCCGTGGCAGGTAAATCTAGTTTGGTAGCAGTGCGATGCATCTTTGGCGCCTTGCCAAATAGCACCGACATGGGCAAATCGACTGGATTGTTATCAAAGTGATCGTCCACTACCGTAATCTGCTTACTCTCAGTGGCTTCACCAACCACAGCATAGGGGCAACGCTCACGTTCACAGATAGCGGTAAAGCGCTCTATGTCGACGGGCAAAATAGCCAGTACATAACGTTCTTGGGCTTCGTTACACCAAATTTCTACTGGGGCCATGCCCGGTTCATCGTTAGGGACTTTGCGCAGGTCAAAACGACCACCGGTGCCGCCGTCTTTGACGAGCTCTGGCAGAGCATTGGATAGTCCACCTGCACCCACATCGTGAATAAAGGCGATGGGGTTAATGTCACCCAACTGCCAGCACTGATCAATCACTTCCTGACAGCGACGTTCAATCTCTGGATTCTGGCGCTGTACCGAGGCGAAGTCTAAATCTGCAGAGCTACTGCCTGTGGTCATGGATGAGGCTGCGCCGCCACCCAATCCAATCAACATGGCAGGACCACCCAGCACAACAAGCTGTGCGCCCGGTTTAAATTCTGGCTTATCAACATGGTCTTCGCGGATATTGCCGTAACCACCGGCAATCATAATGGGCTTGTGATAGCCACGACGCTCGCCGGCAAAGTCCATCTCGAAGGTTCTAAAGTAGCCGCAGATATTGGGACGACCAAATTCATTATTAAATGCCGCGCCACCTAGGGGGCCTTCGGTCATGATATCTAGCGCCGACACTATGCGGCCTGGTTTGCCGTAGTCGTATTCCCAGGGCTGAATATAATTTGGAATCTGTAAATTGGACACGGTAAAGCCGACCAGCCCCACCTTAGGTTTAGAGCCTCGACCCACAGCACCTTCGTCCCGAATCTCACCGCCAGAACCTGTACCAGCGCCAGAATAAGGCGCGATGGCCGTTGGGTGATTGTGAGTTTCAACCTTCATCAGCAGATGCACTGGCTCTTGGCTGTACCCATATTCTTTACTGATGGGATCCGGATAGAATCGTCCACCTTCAGTACCGGCAACCACAGCTGCATTATCGGAATAAGCCGACAGCACATTTTCGCCACCCAGTTTATTGGTGTTACGAATCATGCCAAATAGGGAATTTTCTTCTTCAACACCGTCCACTGTCCAGCTGGCATTAAAAATTTTGTGTCGACAGTGCTCGGAGTTAGCCTGAGCAAACATCATTAGCTCAGCATCGGAAGGGTTGCGCTGTAACTCTTCAAAGCTAGCCACTAAATAGTCAATTTCATCGTCGGCTAGTGCCAAGCCAAGCTCAACATTGGCCAACTTTAGCGCACCACTGCCACCAGCAAGAATATCTACCTGGGTCATCGGCTTGGGCTGGTGGTGAGTAAACAGCATTTCAGCCTGCTGTAGATCCTTGAGTACGGTTTCAACCATGCGGTCACTGAGCAACTCTGACAGCAATGCCTGCTGCTCGTCAGTTAGCGCTGTTTGCGCCTGCACATAATAGGCAGTACCACGCTCAACCCGCAGCACATTGTGCAGCCCGCAGTTGTGGGCAATATCCGTGGCCTTGCTCGACCAGGGAGAAATAGTGCCGGGACGGGGAACCACCAATAGCAGCGTGCCCTCGGTAGAGCCTTTTTCTTCGCTCGGACCATAGGTCATAAGGGCTTCGAGGGTAGTCAGGTCTGTCTCTGACAGGGTTTCGCTAACCTCAGCAAGGTGTACAAATTCCGCTACCACTGAGGTAACTGAGGGCACTGCACGCTGCAGATTAGAGAGTAATTTTTGACGTCGAAACGCGGAAAGAGAGGATGCGCCGCTGAGGATTATCATGGATGCTGGTCTCAAAAACATAGCTATTGGGAAGCGCGTTATTCTAGCTGAAAAATCCCGGCTTAGGCAGAATGAATTACCTAAAGCATGTACAATTCTTAAATCCTGAGTCACCCCAGACAGGGCACTTATAATCAAGCCGTAAAGAGGTCACTCAAACAGCCATGAGCGAATTTTTTCACAGCATCAGCAAAATACGAAATCGGCTTGCGCTGATCGTTACGCTGTCTGTGTTTGTGGCTTATATCCCCAGCAGTGCCCATATGTCAGACCTCGAGCGAGTGCACGCCAGAGGCCAGCTGGTGATGCTGACCGTCCCTGGGCCAACGACCTATTTTGAAGATGGTCGCGGTAAAAATGGCTTCGACTATTTAATCGCCAAAGCCTTTGCAGACAGTCTAAATGTCGAATTGGTGGTCAAGCCCCAGTCAACTTTACGCAGACTACTGCTCT
>CAJJAS010000135.1 GCA_905182245.1 gamma proteobacterium HTCC2207
CCCTGAGTTTCAGCGCTGGGAGGCACTGGATACATTTCTGCAACATCAAAAAAATTAATCCCTCTGGAGACGGCGTAATCCATCTGTTCACAGGCTTCTTCTACATTATTTTGCTGGCCCCAGGTCATAGTGCCCAGGCCGATGAGTGATACATCTAAATTGGTGTGTCCCAATTTTTTATACTGCATAAGTTACCCCCTTCAAATAACTGGATGCAGTCTACCCCAGAAAAAAGCCGCTGCAATTAAAAAACTCACAGCCATCGATAATCCAAGACGTTATACTGTTGCCCATGACATCGATACCCTTAGAACCCTTAGCAGTGCCCACGGATTCCATTGGGCTAGTTAGCCCACAAACCGTCCTTATCGAAAAGCCACTCACATTGGCCTGCGGCATAGTGCTGCCTAGCCATCAGCTGGTCTTTGAAACCTATGGCACGCTCAATAGCGACCGCAGCAATGCCATTTTGATCTGCCATGCTCTTAGCGGTGATCATCATGCGGCGGGTTTTCATAAAGGAGATAACAAACCGGGCTGGTGGAACCATTACATTGGCCCCGGCAAAGCCATGGACAGCGACCGATTTTTTATTGTCAGCGTCAATAATATTGGCAGCTGCTTTGGCAGTACCGGGCCGACCTCGATCAACCCTGAAACTAGCGAGGCTTGGGGTGCAGACTTTCCCTCCTTGCGCGCGCGCGACTGGGTTGAGTCGCAAAAGCTTCTTATGGACCACCTCGACATTCACTGCTGGGCTGCCGTTATTGGTGGCAGCCTGGGTGGTATGCAGGCGATGCGCTGGTCTCTGGAATATCCAGAAAGACTATTAAACGCGGTAGTGATTGCCTCATCCATGAAATTGAGCGCACAGAATATTGCCTTCAATGAAATTGCTCGCCGGGCCATTAAATCGGACCCAGACTTTTGCGATGGAAATTATCTGCAAGAGGGCAAAGCCCCTCTCCATGGGCTGGCATTGGCGCGCATGATTGGTCATGTCACCTATTTATCCGATGAGGTGCTGGGCGAGAAATTTGGCCGGGAACTGGCTAGCGGTGATTTTATTGATGGCACAGCGGATCCTGTCGAGTTCGAGGTTGAGAGTTACCTCAATTATCAGGGGGATAAATTCTCCAATGCCTTCGACGCCAACTCATACATTCTAATTACCAAGATGCTCGACTATTTTGATCTGGCGCGAGAGTACAACAACAGTCCAACTGAAGCTTTTGCCCATGCTCAGTGTAAGTTTTTACTTATTTCTTTTAGTAGCGATTGGCGATTCTCCCCTCAACGCTCCCAGGAAATCACTGACGCTCTAATAAGAGCCGGCAAGGATGTTTCCTACGCCGCCATTGATTCCAACCAGGGTCATGACTCATTTTTACTCCCCAACAGTCGCTACCAAGCGGCCCTCGGCGGCTACCTGAATCGTGTTGCCAATCAGCTGGAGTCGAGTCAATGAATCAGAACTTTAACTTTATCAGCGACTGGATCAAACCGGGTTCAAGGCTACTGGACTTGGGCTGCGGCGACGGATCACTATTGGCAGATCTAACCAAAAATCACAGCATTCGCGGCTATGGTCTCGAAATCGACAGTCAATCAATCGAAGACTGTATTGCCCGGGGGGTCAATGTTATTGAACAGGACCTCAACAATAGTCTCGACAACTTTGCCGACCAAAGCTTTGACACGGTAATCATGACTCAGGCATTGCAAGCTATGCGCCATCCCCATCTGGTACTGGATGAGATGCTTAGAATCGGCAATGAATGCATTATTACCTTCCCCAACTTCGGCAGCTGGCGTACCCGAGCCTATTTGGCGTTTCGCGGGCGTATGCCGGTGACCAAACAGTTGGCTTACGAATGGTACGACACACCCAACATTCACTTCTTTACCTACAGTGATTTCGAAGCCCTGTGCCGCGAGCGCAATATTAATGTGCTGCATCGCAAATTTATTGCCGAACAATTTCCAGATAATCTACTCAAAAGCCTATGGCCGAATTTATTTACCGAGACTGCGGTGTATCATTTAAGTCGGTAACTCAGTCGATCGCCTTCATTAATGGCCCTAATAAATGGCCCCATTAAATAGCCAAAAGGAACTAGCCTATGAAACGTTTAATTCTAACAATCTGCCTGCTCACAGCGCCTCTGTTAGGCCAGGCATTCGAACAGACACTGTATAAGCAGCATGGTGAGCACAAAATATTTTACAGCGCCTTTGGTACTTCTTTTATTGAGCCCGACATTGCCGTCGCCAACAATATTGTGCGCGGCGAAGGCAAGGGGCTGGTCAATATAGCCATGGTTAAGGAGCTGGGTGTTGGCGTAGAAGGAACTGTTACCGGCACTGTATCTAACATCCTGCAGCAGAGCCAAACCTTGGAGTTTATTGCTGTGCGGGAGCAGAATACGGTTTACTATTTGGCACCCTTTGAATTCGACAACGAAGATTTTCTGACTTTTAAAATTAATGTGAAGCCGCAGGTTGATAGCCTTAACTACGGCTACGATTTTAAATTCCAGAAAAAAATGTATCACGACTAGCATTACCACAGGAAGATTACCTTGAGCAGCAGTCCAAAAGATTTGGTATTGGCCAGCGCCAATGCAGGCAAAATAAAAGAACTGCAGGAACTATTAGGCGGTCTGGGGATTAAAATAATCCCCCAGACTGACCTCAGTATTCCAGACATCGAAGAGACCGGTCTCAGCTTCGTGGAAAATGCCATTCTCAAGGCGCGCAATGCCGCTAAACTGTCCAATTTGCCTGCAGTCGCAGACGATTCCGGACTGGAGGTGGACTATCTAAAAGGCGCACCAGGTATCTATTCTGCCCGCTTTGCCGGTGAAGGCGCCACTGACGACACCAACAAAGACAAACTCCTCGAGCTCATGACCGGTGTGCCAGTAGAGCAGCGTAGCGCTCGCTATCAGACCGTCATTGTCTATATGCGTCACGGCGATGACCCTACCCCGATCATCTGCCAGGGCACCTGGGAAGGTACCATTGCCACAGAATCTCGTGGTGACCAGGGCTTTGGTTACGACCCCATCTTTCATGTTACCGAAACTGACTGCCATGCGGCAGAGCTCGACAAACTGACTAAAAATCGCATTAGCCATCGCGGCAAAGCAATTGCCAGCCTGCTACTTCAATTGCAAACCTACTGATCAGTGCTGCAGTTACCGCCACTTTCTCTTTATGTACACATTCCTTGGTGTGTGCGCAAATGCCCTTATTGCGACTTTAATTCCCATCAGGCGGCAGAAGAAATTCCCGAGCGCGCCTATGTGGCTGCGCTAATTGCCGATATTAAAGCCGACCTGCATTGGGTGCAGGGCAGAAAGCTTCATACAATTTTCTTTGGCGGCGGCACCCCCAGTCTTTTTTCGGCGGCCGGAATTAGTGAGATTATCAACGCCGCCGAGCAGCTTATTGGCTTTGAACCCAACATTGAGATTACCCTTGAAGCCAATCCGGGCACTGTTGAAGAACAGCGCTTTCACGACTTTTATCAGGCCGGCGTTAATCGTCTATCGATTGGCGTGCAGAGTTTCGCCGACCGCCATCTTGAGCGACTTGGCCGCATACACAATGGCGCTCAGGCCCTAAGTGCAATCGATACTGCCCGCTCTGTGGGTTTTGATAACTTTAATATCGACCTGATGCACGGACTGCCAGACCAAAGCCAAATTGAAGCAGAGGCTGATATACAGATGGCAATGGATCAGGGTGCCCAGCATATTTCCTGGTACCAGCTTACGATTGAACCCAATACAGAGTTCTATTCTCGTCCGCCCCTATTGCCCAACGATGATCGACTGGCCGACATTCAGCATGCTGGCATGTGTCTCTTGCAGGAAAATGGCTTCGCCCAGTATGAAGTCTCGGCCTTTGCCCTGGCTCACAAAGAATCTCTACACAACCTTAATTACTGGCAGTTTGGTGACTATCTAGGTATTGGCGCCGGCGCCCATGGCAAGATCACGTTGGTCAGCGACCAATCGGTAATTCGCACGACTAAAACTCGTCAGCCAGATAACTATCTGGCGCGAGTGGGTAGTGCACTGGCCCAGAATAAGGCCATTGCCAATGACGAAATGGCGCTAGAGTTTATGATGAATGGTCTGCGTTTAAAGCAGGGTGTGCCAGCTGAATATCTATCACCCAGAACTGGATTAGCGCCATCGAGCATCGAAAAGCAATTACGCAGCCTGCAGTCACAGGGTCTAATAGAAATGGATAGTGCACATTACCGCACCACCCCCCTAGGCTATCAGTTTTTAAATACTGTCCTGCAAAGCTTCTCGTAGATGGCCGGTATTTGCTAGAATCACGGCCTAACAAAAATATCAGACCAGCTCCTATGACCGAAACAGGCATACGCCAAACATCCCTCGAGGAAACAGCCCGACTGCTGCGCCTCGCGACCTATGCCTCAATCTCTGTGGCGGTCACACTGATTGTCGCCAAACTTATTGCCTGGGGGCTCTCTGACTCCGTTAGCCTGCTGGCCACGTTGATTGATTCGGTGCTAGATGCCATCGCTTCTCTCATTAACCTGATTGCAGTGCGTCATGCCCTAACCCCAGCCGATAAGGAACATAGATTCGGTCACGGCAAGGCAGAGGCATTGGCCGGCTTAAGTCAGGCTATGTTTATCGCTGGTTCCGCCGGATTTTTACTCCTCGAAGCAAGTCGCCGCCTAATCTCACCCATTGCCATAGAATCTAGCGGTATCGGTATAGCGGTAATGCTATTTTCTATTGCTGCTACCTTGATGCTGCTGGGTATTCAGGGCCATGTAATCCGCAAAACCAATAGCACCGCGATCAAAGCAGACTCCCTTCACTACCGCACCGACCTGCTAGTGAACGCCAGCGTTATTCTTGCACTCTGGTTATCCGTGCAAGGCTGGGCTGGGTTTGATGCGCTATTTGCCGTCGCGATTGCCCTCTACATTCTTTATAGCGCGCGCGAAATTATTATTGTTTCCTACGACCATCTGATGGATCGGGAATTGCCGGATGAACAGCGGGATAAAATAAAACAGCTGGTCCGCGAACACCCAAGTGCCCGTGGCCTCCATGATTTACGCTCCAGACACTCAGGCACCATGACGTTTATCCAGCTGCACCTAGAGTTGGATGACGATCTATCGCTATTGGAAGCTCACAGAATCTCGGATGAGGTGGAGTTTAGTTTGCTCGAAGCCTTTCCAGGATCAGAGATTATTATCCATATTGACCCCCAGTCTGTGGTTGGCCATGAGCCAGTGCCAGACTTTCTTAAGCCTGCAGGGGACTAGCTAGCCGCCCCGCACCCACTGGAAGTATTTACCAACCCAGTTCAACAGCTTTTGCGGCACATGCTTGCGCTTCCATTCTCCTGCTACATATTTATTCGCTTCGCTCAGAGTCGGATAACTATGAATGGTCGCCAGTATCTTATTTAGACCAAAATTGAGTTTCATCGCGGTAACAAACTCCGTTAACAGCTCGCCCGCCTGAGGACCCAAAATAGTCGCCCCCAGTATCTTGTCACTGCCCGGCGCAGTAAGTACCTTCACCATGCCTTGGGCATCGCCATCAGCGATAGCCCGATCCAAATCAGCGAGATCATAAATCGTGACTTCTACGGCTATGCCCTGCTCCTTGGCCTCCCGTTCATTGAGCCCCACTCTCGCCAGCTGCGGATCGGTATAAATGGCCTGGGGAATCACCCGGTAGTCCACGGCAAACTTTTTCCAACCGCCAAACAGCGCATTCACCGCCGCAAACCAGGCCTGATGGCCGGCTGCATGAGTTAGCTGATAAGGGCCTGCAACATCCCCACAGGCAAAAATAGTCGGGCAGCTAGTGCGTAGATACCTGTCCGTGGTCACAGTGCTATTGCTGTTAAGTTGGATGCCCAGCGCCTCAAGACCAAAATCACTAGTGTTGGCTTTACGGCCAACCGCGACTAAGACTCGATCAAACTCAACGGTAATCTGGTTGGCCTCAGGCCTAGACAGGATTGCTGTTCGCTGCCCATTTTGAACGTTAAAGGAAGTCACAGAATAGCCCGTTAGAATCCGCACACCCTCCTCGGCTAACTGCTGGGTTAGCTGCGCAACAATATCTGTATCTTCTCGGGGCAATAACTGGGGCATGGCATCTACCAAGGTGACCTGAGAGCCAAGCCGCTGAAAGGCCTGGGCCAGCTCGCAACCAATGGCGCCACCACCCATCACCAACAGTCGCTCTGGCAATTCACGCAATTCCCAGAGATTCTCTGACGTGAGGGCCTCAACCTGCTCAATACCAGAAATTCGAGGCACAATTGGGCTGGCACCTGTGGCCAAAATAATTCGTCGCGCACTAACGATTCGGCCGTCTACCTCAACTTCCCAGGGCGACAGAATACGGGCATTACCCTCGACGCAATCCACACCCAGACCCGTAAAACGCTCAACAGAATCATGGGGCGCAATCTCGCCAATCACATCCTTTACTCGACCCATTACCTTGGCAAAGTCCACAACAGGCACGCCCACCTCTATACCAAAGCGACTGGCTCTTTCGATATCCTTGACCGACTTGGCGGCACGAATTAAAGCCTTGCTGGGCACACAGCCAGTGTTGAGACAGTCACCGCCCATGGCGGCTTTTTCAACTAACATCACCTTGGCCTTTACTGTTGCTGCGATGTAAGCACTGACTAACCCTGCGCTACCCGCCCCGATGACCAGCAAATTAGTATCAAACTTTTTGGGTCGTTTAAAACCCACCAGAGCCTTGCGCCGCTGCAGGGCAGCCAACAGGCTTCGTGCTATAAAGGGAAATATTGCCAACAGTACAAATGACAGCAGCAAGCTGGGAGTCAATATGCCAGCCGTGGAGAATTCCTCTACCGCACCTAGGGTTGCCCCAGCATTAACAAAGACCAATGTGCCGGCCAACATACCCAGCTGGCTCACCCAATAATAGGTACTGACTTTAATTGGCATTAGCCCCATCACCAGATTAATTATCCAGAACGGAAATAGCGGAATAAGTCGCAGACTAAATAGATAGAAGGCTCCGTCTTTTTCTACGCCAGTATTAATGGTTTTAAGGTAGGCGCCAAACTTATGTTGTACCCAGTCCCTCAACACAAACCGTGAGATCAAAAAAGCGGCTGTAGCACCCAGGGTGCTGGCAAACGACACCAACAGAACACCCACCCAAAGGCCAAAGATCATACCGCCAATAATAGTCAGCAGAGCAGCGCCCGGCAGGGATAGACTGGTTGCCAGTACATAGACGACAAAGTAGATCAGTGCGGATAACAGAGGTTGCTGTTGATAATATTGCTGAAAGAACCCCAAGGAGAGGTATTGCTGGCCATCGAGGGCAAAAAAGGCACTTATAAACAGCCCCAAGAAACCAACCAGTGCGACTTTGGTAATCGACATATTTTCCCCAGCGTAAATGTGTATGCAGTCAGACCTGCGGCAAAGGTCATAGTTTAAATCTTTTATGCCAATTGAGCATATCCATTGTTGCGCTCGCAATCTGGATGCTATTATGCTGAAAATCAGAAACACATACTAAAACCCGATCTACTGGAGATAACCCTAAAATGAGCGACAACATTGTTCACGTCACTGACGCAAGCTTTGAAACCGATGTATTGCAATCTGACACCCCTGCACTGGTAGATTTTTGGGCAGAATGGTGTGGTCCTTGCAAAATGATCGCCCCAATCCTCAATGAAGTTGCCGATGAGTACGCTGGCAAAATCAAAATCTGTAAAGTTGACGTCGATAGCAACCCAGAAACTGCGGCTAAGTTCAATGTTCGCGGCATTCCAACCCTTCTAGTATTTAAGAACGGTACGGTAGAGGCGACCAAAGTTGGCGCTCTATCTAAGGCCCAGTTAGTCGAATTTGTTGAAGGCCTGGTGTAAATATTTTTGCGGCTCTGCTCACAGGGCCGCAAAACTTTATCTTGCGCTTTGCGAATCCACCGCTATACTTCAGGCATTACTTCTTAATTTACGCCTCTTCTGACGCTCCACACCTACTCCATTTGCGCCACAACCGGCTTTAAAAAACCCAATCTTTTTATAAATGGCATTTAGCCATATCCTCCTAAACCTATAGCAAACCGAAAAACCCTTCCTATGAATCTATCCGAACTAAAGCAAAAACCAATCGCTGAATTAATTGAAATGACCACTGCAATGGGTCTCGAAAATTTAGCGCGCTCACGTAAACAAGACATTATCTTTGCCCTACTCAAGAAACACGCAAAAGGCGGCGAAGATATTTATGGTGATGGAGTTCTAGAAATACTCCCGGATGGATTTGGTTTTTTACGCTCCGCTGGCGCCTCCTACCTAGCAGGTCCCGACGACATCTATGTTTCACCCAGCCAGATTAGACGCTTTAACCTGCGCACTGGCGATGGCATTGCCGGAAAGATCAGACCCCCTAAAGATGGTGAGCGTTATTTCGCCATGCTCAAGGTTGATGAGATCAATCTCGATGCCCCAGAAAATGCTCGCAATAAAATTCTTTTCGAAAACCTTACCCCATTATTTCCCGATCAGCGTTTATCGCTGGAATCAGCCAACGGTTCTACCGAAGATATTACCGGCCGAATCATTGACCTGGTTGCGCCTATAGGTAAAGGCCAGCGCGGTTTGATTGTTGCACCGCCGAAAGCCGGTAAAACAATTATGATGCAGAATATCGCTCAGTCGATTATTCGTAATAATCCCGAATGTATTATTATCGTGTTACTGATCGACGAACGTCCTGAAGAAGTGACAGAAATGCAACGCACTGTGCGCGGCGAAGTGATTGCCTCAACTTTTGATGAGCCGCCAACACGTCATGTGCAGGTTGCTGAAATGGTTATCGAAAGAGCCAAGCGCCTGGTAGAACACAAAAAAGACGTGGTTATTCTTCTCGATTCTATTACTCGTTTAGCCCGCGCCTATAACACGGTTATTCCATCTTCCGGCAAGGTACTTACTGGTGGTGTTGACGCCCATGCATTAGAAAAGCCGAAACGTTT
>CAJJAS010000136.1 GCA_905182245.1 gamma proteobacterium HTCC2207
CTAAGCAAATCGCGGTTACTCGTGAGCCAGGCGATCTGGGCGACCAGTACAACTCATTCCTCGACGTTGAAGAAATCGCGCCAGCAGACATGAAGAACGGCGATGTAGTTCTTAACCGTGACGGCAAGCTAGTACGTCCTAAGCGTCTACCTAGCAATCTGTTCCAGTTCAAGCCAGGCACTGGCGAAGCTCGCTGTATCCTAGACAGTATCACTAGCCTGCAGAACGGCGCTGATATGATCTGGATTGAAACCGAGAAGCCACACGTTGGCCAGATTGGTGCCATGATGGACGAGATCCGTAAAGAAGTTCCAAACGCCAAGCTGGTTTACAACAACAGCCCATCGTTTAACTGGACCCTTAACTTCCGTCAGCAAATTTTTGATGCCATGACAGAAGCCGGCGAAGATGTTGCAGCCTACGATCGTAGCGATCTGATGAATGTGACCTACGATGAAACTGCACTAGCAATTGCTGCTGATGAAAAGATTCGTACCTTCCAGGCCGATGCCGCGCAGCATGCTGGTATCTTCCACCACCTTATTACATTGCCGACATACCACACAGCCGCACTGTCTACCGACAACCTGGCTAAAGAGTACTTCGGTGACCAGGGCATGTTGGGTTATGTTGCTGGCGTACAGCGCAAGGAAATCCGCCAGGGTATTGCCTGCGTTAAGCACCAGAACATGGCTGGCTCAGATATGGGTGATGATCATAAAGAATACTTTGCTGGCGATGCTGCACTTAAAGCATCCGGTGAAGACAACACCATGAATCAATTCTAAGAGAGCTCTCTTAAGAACTGACTCGCTGTAACTAAAAACGCCTCTGCCTTTGAGAAAAAGCAGAGGCGTTTTTGGTTCTGCCCTATTTATGCTTGCTGACTTAAATCTAGGCAGATTAATTCTCTAAAATCGGTATAATCTCGACCTGCGTATACCCTCCCATACAACTAGTTTCGAGCGAGCTATCTTGAAGACAGAATTTCTTGGCAAGACCCTCTCAGGCCCTTTTACAGTGCCCTCCGGAATCGTCACCACCGCGGTGCCTATAATCCAATACATGTTTGATCATATGCCGCAAATCGGCGTGATCACGACCAAGAGCGTTGGTCCTGTGCCTCGCGAGGGCAACCGCGAACCGGTTTACAGCCAGTATTCCCCAGGTAACTTCGTCAATGCCGTTGGCCTGACCAACCCAGGCGCCCTAGTAGCCGCCGAAGCTATGGCAAAACTCCGTATTCCAGAAGATCGCTTCTTACTAGTATCTATTTTCGGCGGCAGCCTAGAAGAGTTTGTTGAAGTGGCCAAGATCATGGCCCCAGTAGCCGATGGTTTAGAACTCAACCTCTCCTGCCCCCACGCCAAAGGTTATGGCATGGCCATGGGTCAGGATCCAGAGATGGTTCGCGCCATTACCGCCGCAGTCAAAGCCGTGGTTGATGTACCAGTGATCCCCAAGCTAACTCCGAACACACCCAATATTGGCGAAATAGCCATAGCCGCAGCCGCCGGTGGTGCCGATGGCATCTGTGCGATTAACACTGTCGGGCCAGGTTATACCGCCTCTCATGGACATCCAGTGCTGAGCAACGGCGCTGGCGGCATGTCAGGCAAAGGCGTATTACCCATCGCCCTAAAATGCGTACGCGAGATTCGTGAAGTCACCGACTTACCCATAGTCGGCTGCGGTGGCGCCAGCAGTGCCGCCGACACCAGAGAATTCATCAATGCCGGAGCGTCCATCATAGGCATCGGCTCAGCCCTAACCGGCATGACCACAGACGAAATTGGTAGCTACTTTAATCAGCTTGAATCGGACATGGCTTTCGATTCAGACAAAGCCGAAGCCCACATCCGCTATGACATAGATATGGATTACTCGCCAGTGGTACTGGTAGAAAACAAGCGTGTCTGTGACGACATCTGCGTTCTAACCTTCGACCGCAAAGTAAATATCCAAGCCGGTGAGTTTGTCTTCCTCTGGGTGCCAGGCGTCGGCGAAAAGCCCTTCTCAGCCCTAGCAGACGACCCCTTCCAACTAGCCGTAATCGACGTAGGAATCTTTACCCATGCGCTAATGGACCTAGAGGTAGGCACTGAAGTCTATGTGCGCGGCCCTCACGGTATTGCTGTGTCGCCAGCTGAAGATGCCAAGATCATGGCAGTAGCCGGCGGAACAGGTTTAGCCGCGGTTTATCAGCTAGCCCGCGACTTTGGCAACGCCGAAGTATTTACCGGTGCACGCACCGCCGAGCGCCTCTACTATCTCGACGAATGTAAAAAGATCGCTAAGGTTCACGTAGCCACAGATGATGGCACTGAAGGTTTTAAAGGTGTGGTCACCGAATTATTGCGCAGTCGTCTTGAAGAGATGGATCAGCAAGAACTAGATAAGTTAGTGTTCTATAACTGCGGGCCTTCACCCATGGTGCACGCCGCAGCGAAAGTGCAGCGCGAATTCTGTCGCGATGATCAGATATTTAGCGCGATTGATTATCTCACTAAGTGCGGTGTTGGTATCTGTGGAGCCTGTGCTTCACCGGATGGAAAGCGCATCTGTGTTGATGGACCCTTTATGCAAGGGGCGCCTGAGCGGCCTGTTAAGTTATAGGGCCATTGCCTGCTGATTTTTCATCCCGACAGGTGCGCTATCATTTTCATACCGGCAGGCACTTCATCCTTGTCACACCAACAAGCACTACCTCATCGTAATACTGACAAGCACTCAATCCTTGTCACATCAGCAGGTATTCCATCACTGTCATCCCGACAGCCACTCCACCCTTGTCACACCAACAGGCATTCCATTATTGTCATCCCGACAGAGCATAGCGACGAGGGATCTCGAGGTCTCTCACATGCGTTCAAGATGACAAACTGGGAGTTGGGAGTAAGTGCCCTCAGGCTGTCATCCTGAGCGAAGCCGAAGGATCTATTGACTCTAAAACCTTACTTTGGCACCTTACTTAAGCACCTCACATAGGCACCCTGAGCTAAGCGCCCAGAATGCCAAGTTAGGTTCTCACAAGCTCGCTTCTAAATATAAATAGCCTAATACAAAGTTTCGCCATTGGCGGCCATCGCGCGCAACTTATCGGTGGGACGATACAACTCACTGATAGACGTATATTTATCAGCCCGATCACAGATTTCCTGAAGACCAGTCTCATCCATCCAGCGACAGACGCCGCCGCGGAATACTGGGAAGCCAACACCGTAAACTAATGACATATCCGCTTCTGCCGGCGAGGCAACCACACCCTCTTCCAGGCAATGAATCATTTCCATGGCCATGGCGATCATCAGACGATCAATAATTTCGTCAGCATCAACAGCATGGGCCTCACCGTAGAGGTTTTCTAACATGCCGATAACTTCAGGATCGACGGCTTTGCCTGGCTTACCTTTTTCGTTAAGTTCGTAACGGTAATACCCTAGGCCGTTTTTCTGGCCCAGTCGGTTGGCGTTAAAGATAGACTCTGTTGGCCATACGTCGGCGGTCTTTTTAAAGCGTTCTGGTAGGCCTTCTATCATTACTGGGTAGCAATGATTAATGGTATCTATGCCAATCACATCCATTAGGTAAGCCGGGCCCATAGGTAGCCCCCAGCCTTCCATTACTTTGTCGATCTGCTGGAAGTCGGCGCCTTCTGAGATCATCATTTCTAGGCCAAATAACATGGCGAATAACACGCGATTTACTAGAAAGCCGGGGCAGTCGTTAACCACAATTGGCTTTTTACCCAGACCTAGTGCGTAAGCACAAACGGCTGCTACGGTAGCATCTGAGGTTTTCTCGCCACGAATAACTTCCACTAATGGCATGGCATGAACCGGGTTGAAGAAGTGCATGCCGCAGAAGTTTTCTGGACGCTGCAATGACTCTGCCAGGCGGGTAATTGAAATGGTTGATGTGTTGGAGGTAATGATTGCCGAAGGCGCTAACTGAGATTCTACCGCGGGTAGTACCTGCTTCTTAACAGCTTCGAGTTCGACCACGGCTTCTACCAACATGTCGCAGCGAGTGATGTCGCTATCAGCTAGGGTAGGTGTGATCTTAGTTAAAATCTGCTCCGCTTTTTGTTCGTCAAACTTGCCGCGCTTAACTGATTTGGCGAGAAGCTTGCTGGCTTCTTGAATACCCAGATCCAGAGCTGGCTCGGCGATGTCTTTCATTATTACGTCGTAGCCTCTGATGGCATTTTGGTAGGCAATTCCGCCGCCCATAATGCCGGCACCAATTACGCCCGCTGTGTTAATCGGGGCTGGCTTATGAGCCTTGCCACGATTTTTGGCCTGCTTAACCACGTACTGATCATTTAGGAACAAACCCACCAATGCACGAGCCTGAGGGGTTCGAGTAATTTCATAAAAGGCTTCGTTCTCAGCTTTAATGGCCTCGTCACGACCGAAGCCAGCAGCACCGGCCACCAAATCAACGGCTATTAACTGAGCAGGATAATGGTTGCCTACTTTACCAACAATAGCTGCTCGGTAATTGGCTGATGTGGCTTCAAGTTCTGCACCCGACATGCTTAACGGTGAGTTTTTCTGAACCCGGCGGGCCTGGTACTCTTTTGTTCCATCGATCATTTCTTGCAAGGTAGCTAGGGACTGGGCGCGAAGCTCTTCAGGCTCGGCAATAACATCTACGGCACCTGCCTGCTGGGCTGCTTTGGGCTTCTGCTGTGCGCCAGACACAATCCACTGCACTGCTGCGGTGTAACCAATTAGCCTTGGTAGGCGCACTGTACCGCCCCAACCTGGAATAATACCCAGGCCAGTTTCAGGCAGGCCAACGGCAGCCTTCGAGGAAATCACTCGGCAGTCACAGGCCAGACAGATTTCAAAACCGCCACCTAGGGCAAAGCCATTAATCGACGCTACCGAAGGGTAAGGAAGGTCTTCGATTTCAGAAAACAGTCCATTGGCGATCTGTGCGGCTGCGATAAAGTCTGCTTTGGGGGCAGAGAACATCTCTTTAAATTCAGTGATATCGGCACCCACTACAAACACGGATTTACCACTGCTGAGCAGCAGGCCTTTGATGCCCTGCTGCGCTTTAAGGCTGTCTAGGGCACTGCGAAGGTCGCCAAGTGTCTCTTCGTTGAATTTGTTCACCGACCCACTTTTGCTATCGAATTTAATTTCGGCAATATCATTGTCGAGTCTGGTGAGGCTGAGTGTATTCCCTTCAAACATGGCGTGCGGTCCTGTAGTGAGTATGAATAGATAATTGCCCCCTATTCTAGCTTTGTTACCAGCCCAGTCTATGATTTACTGCGACTCGGGGTATACATTTTCTAATAACGGCTATAACTATGACATTACGTGACAAGATGCAGCGCGAACAGCAGGCCAAATCACTCTTTGAGCAGGCTCAACACTATGCCTTTGAGTATGCCGATGAGGCTTTGGTGCGTAATGTATTTCCGTCCGATCAGGCTCTTGCAGACCTTAAGCATTTTGACGAGGCTCTACCGGAAAACTCCGAGGATGCTTCGGCTATTTTGGAGCAGCTGCATCGTTATGGTTCACCCGCCTCTGTTGCTCAAACCGGTGGCCGCTACTTTGGTTTTGTTAATGGCGGCATTCTTCCAGTGACCCTGGCAACTAAGTTACTCACGGACTTCTGGGACCAGAATACGGCGCTCTATGCAATGTCGCCCATTACCTCAAGGCTTGAAGAAATCTGTGAACGATGGCTGCGTGAGCTATTTAACCTGCCCGACAGCACAGTTGCAGGCTTTGTTAGCGGTACCTCCTCAGCTATTTTGTGCGGCCTTGCAGCCGCCCGTTACCGCATCTTTAAAAACCATGACTGGGACTTTAATCAGCGCGGCCATAACGGCGCACCGCCGATTCGGGTGATTACTGGCAGCACGACCCATGGTGCTGTGGTTAAGGCAATCGCTCTGCTCGGCTTTGGTACCGACAATATTGAATGGGTCGACTGTGATGATCAGGGACGCATTATCCCCAGCGCCATGCCCCCTATGGATAGCAGCTGTATTGTTTTGTTGCAGGCCGGCAATGTTAATTCAGGGGCCTTTGATCCTTTGCAGGAAATCTGCGATAACGCTAACGCGGTCGATGCCTGGGTGCATATTGATGGTGCGTTTGGCCTCTGGGCTGGTGGCACCAAGCGACTAGCCCATCTGACTGAGGGTATGGAAAAAGCCCATTCATGGTCTGTGGATGGCCACAAAACCCTAAACACACCCTACGACAGCGGCATATTGCTGTGCCGTGATAAAGACGCCTTGGTTATGGCCCTGCAGGCTTCTGGTGCCTATCTAAACTTTAGTGAAAAGCGTGATGGCATGCTCTATACACCCGAGATGTCTCGTCGCGCCAGAGCCATTGAGCTTTGGGCGGCCCTTAAATATCTTGGCTCTAATGGCGTTGATGAGCTGGTTTTTGGCTTGCATGAACGGGCTGTGCAGTTTGCTGCGGAGCTTAAATCTGCCGGTTTTAATGTGCTTAATGATGTGGTATTTAATCAGGTTATTGTTGCTCCCAGCGATGACGATGAAACCACCCAATCTATTCT
>CAJJAS010000137.1 GCA_905182245.1 gamma proteobacterium HTCC2207
AAATGCGGTTAAGCGTTTAATAGCATTGTAAGAAGGCGGCCTTTGAGCCGCTTTTTTATTGTCTGTTGATAACAGCGGGGGCTAACATTGTCATACTGGCTCCCTATGTTTCTGTCGTCCTAGCTCCCTATGTTTCAGTCATCCTAGCTCTTTTCTTTTCTGTCATCCCAGCTCTTCTCTTTTCTGTCATCCTAGCTCTTTTCTTTTCTGTCATCCTGACAGAGCGCAGCGACGAAGGATCTCTTTGGCTTAGAGGTTTATAGTGCCTAGAGCTACCCTTGCGATCGGTCCCATGGGTGTAAGAATTTTCAGCGTTCGCACGACTCGCTACGCTCAAACAGGGTGCTCTCTTAATCTGAAAATAATTACACCCTTAGGCGGGCCCTGATTGATCGCAAGGGTAGATCTAGGCACTATTTGAATTACCGTAATACATTACAGAGAAGGACAAAAAACATTTCTCAGAATCTCGCGCCGGTGTTTAGGTTTACCTGCCCTTCCCCCCTTTTATAACCGTGGCCAGCATAGATACTAGCCACGAGACTACAGGGACGATTTATACGAACATATGAGTATCGCGTTAAGCCGGATACCGGTGGCAACCATATTCACGTTGTGTTTTGAAAGAGGTTAAGGGTAGGTGAGCTGGGGTCAGTGCTCCGAACTTAAAGATCTATGAATGCGCTCGAGATGAGTGCGGCGAGGACCCCGCCGGAAACGAACACATAAAGCCTCTCAAAGAAATAATCTAGCAATATTAAACAGACCCAAACCTGTCACCGTAATCACTACCGCAATCCCCAATATATTGCTCACAAAACTATTGCGGTACTCACCCAACAAACCTTTACGGTTCATAATAATCAGCAAGAAAATAGCCGTCACTGGCAGCAGTAATCCATTAGCCGCCTGAGCAAAAATAATCGCTGCAATCGGCTTGGTACCCAGAGCAGCAAACAGAGTGCCCACCAACAACACCAGCATCCAAATACTGCGAAAACGTCTATCCGCAAAACTTGCAGGCCAACCCAAGGCACCACTCACCGCATAGGCCGCAGCCAATGGAGCCGTAATAGCGCTGGTCAAACCCGCCGCTAACAATCCAAAAGCAAAAAAACTATTAGCTGCAGAACCCAATACCGGCTCCAGCTGAGTCGCTAGAGAGCTCGCAGAAAATTCCACTCCTGTTTGAAAGAAAGCCACAGCGCTGGTGCTCATAACGGCCAAAGTAATAAGACCGCCCAAACCAATAGAGACAATCGTATCAGTGCGCGACTCCGAAATAGCCTGCCGCGTATCCACGCCATGCCATTTTTCTTGCACCAGACTGGCATGTAAAAATAAATTGTAGGGCACCACCGTCGTACCTATAAGCGCGATTACCGTTAGAGCGGAGCCAGCAGGTATAGAAGGAATTAGAAGGCCAGAAAACATCGCCCCGTAATCAATATCAATCAGCAACATGGTCACCACAAACACCGCACTCATCATTAATACCAGCAAAATCAGAATAGGCTCCAATAGCCGATAACCGCCGCCACCCAACAACAGTGCGGCAAGACCACCTATCAGAATCGCGCAGAGCCAGATGGGTAAGGTGGTCAAGGACTGCAGGCCCAGAGCCGCGCCCGAAATATTTCCCGCCTCATAGGCAGCATTGCCAATACCAATAGCCGAAACGACCAGAAGCACCGCTATGCGGCTTAATAAAGGATTTTTAAAAGTAGTGCGCAGCGCCTGAGAAAGACCCTCACCAGACACCAGACCTAATCGGGCGGCCATTTCCTGAAGTACAATTGTCGCAATAAGAGAGAATAGTAATGCCCAGAGTAAGACAAAACCGAAGTTGGCGCCGACAGCACTGGCGGTCGCCACAGAACCCGGGCCAATAAAGGCCGCGGTCACTAATAAGCCTGGTCCAAATTTTCTCATAACTGGGTAGAACCCCGTTAAATGAAGGAATAAGGTTTATGCAGTAACTGGCGCTAGCTTTCCAGTCTTAACATCAAAAATAAAACCATAGACCCGAATATGGCTTGGCACCAAAGGATGGTTTTTGATGGTGTTCATATCGTTTAACACGCTTTGATTCAAATCAGTGAACGTATGCCATTGCATACATTTGCCCGCATCAGAGCCAGGCTTGGCATTGTTACTCGATTCACGAGGAGGGTTCAGCCAGTTCTCGCCATCAAACACTGCGGTCTCTAAGTCATCGTCCAAAAGTTCACCGATCTTCTCATCAGTGACCAGGGTCATTCCGCAGTTAGTATGGTGAATAACAAACCATTCCAGCGTGCCAAGAAACTTATGGGAAATAATCAACGAACGAATCGCATCATCGGTAGCTCGGCCACCGGCGTTTCGAATAATATGGGCTTCACCGTCGTTCAGGCCGGCAAATTTGTAGGGATCCATCCGCGCATCCATACAGGTCAGGATGGCAAAATGTTTGGTGGGGGCTGGTTGTAGTTCAGACTGATCAAAGCTCTTACTATAATGTTTGTTGGCTTCTATAAAAGCCAGGAAGTTTTCAGTAGGAGGACTTTTCTCAAACATAGTTTATACCGTCATTAGCCAGATTTTAATAGGCGAATTATAGACTCACTCAGCGGATTTGTAATGCATAATTAGCCGCTGAGCAGCGACTATTGCTGGCAGTTCCCCTGCCAATACAGCGCGTTCTAATTCAGGGACTAGGGCCTTGATACTTGGGTGACTTTTTAAATCAGCAATCAAACTCTCAGCTGTTTCGGCCCACATCCAAGCTCGCGCCTGTTTTGCTCGCAAAGAGTCTAATTCACCAGACTGGGTTAATGCCTCCTTAAATTCTTGGACAGCCGCCCAGGTGCTTTCAACGCCCTCATTATTTAGTGCTGAGCAGGTATTCACCTGAGTCGTCCAACTTGGGGTTCGGGCCTGCATAAAATGCAATGCAGCGCGGTAATCCGAGACAGTTTGCTTGGCAAGACTCGCGAGATCACCATCAGCCTTATTCACCAACACCAGATCAGCCAACTCCATAATGCCGCGCTTAATGCCCTGTAGGTCATCACCGCCACCGGGTGAAAGCAGCAGGAGAAACATATCAGTCATATCCGATACTGCGGTCTCCGATTGGCCAACGCCAACCGTCTCAACAAGTATTACATCGTAACCAGCAGCCTCGCAAAGCAGTAGAGACTCTCTCGTACGGCGCGTTACACCACCGAGAGTTCTACCTGCCGGTGAAGGGCGCACAAATGCATTTGGGTTTACCGAGAGGGTTTCCATACGGGTTTTATCACCGAGAATAGAACCGCCACTGACTGCAGAGGTAGGGTCCACTGCCAGAACAGCAACCTGATGGCCCTGCTCTGTTAGGTAGTTACCCAGAGATTCAATAAAGGTGGACTTACCCACCCCGGGCGCACCGGAGATACCGAGACGGATAGACTTACCTGTATGGGGCATAAGTTCTTCTAAGAGCGCAACAGCCTGCCCCCCATGATCAGCACGGGTCGATTCCACGAGAGTGATGGCCTTAGCCAGTGCCCTACGATCACCGCTTAGAATCTGTTCTGCTAACATGTAAATGCCTTAATATTGTAACGTTGAAAAATACATATCTGTCATCTTGAGCCTACTTTACTGTCATCTTGAACCTACTTTACTGTCATCTTGAACAAAGTGAGAGATATCTAGATCCCTCGTCGCTATACTCTGTCGGGATGACAATGTTGGGAGTCATCTCGAACCTTTTTCACTGTCATCTTGAACAAAGTGAGAGATCTCTAGATCCCTCGTCGCTACACTCTGTCGGGATGACAATGTTGGGAGTCATCTCGAACGAAGTGAGAGATCTCTCTCCGCTCTGTCCAAATACAACTCTCTGTGTTATCTCTTATTCAAACGCCATAATAACCTGATCAACCATCAGACTATCGCCCTGCTCCGCAGAAATTTTCGCCACAATACCATCTTGCGTGGCCCTAAGACTATTCTCCATTTTCATGGCTTCAACCACGGCAAGCTCTTCACCCGCTTTGACCTGATCACCCACCGCCACCGCTAACTTAACCAGCAGCCCAGGCATAGGCGACAATAAAAACTTCGATAAATCTGCAGGCACTTTCTCCAGCATCAATTTATTAAATTCCGCCGCCTTGGGCGACAGTACCAATGCATTAATCTCTGCACCACGATAAAACAGTTTGTAGCCAGACCCATTACGAGCAACCTGAACACACACCGACTGGCCATTAATACTCGCCTTAAACAAAGGACTACCAAGGGCCCATTCTGTGTCCACAAGATAATCTTGATCGCCAATAGACACCAGAAAACCATCTTCCGTCAGCGATGTCGTCACTGCTGTCTCAGTACCAGAGGCAATAACGACCCAATCACTCGGCACATCATATTGATGCCCGCCAGTCTGGCCCGAAATCAGCGCCGAACGCTCACGATACTCTTGATGGATTGACGCAGCCACAACGGTAGCAATCGCCGGATTAGTTTGAGGCACCAGATCTGCATTAAAACCATCGGGGAATTCTTCAGCGATAAAGTTGGTCGTCAACTCTCCCGCCACAAATCTTGGATGAACCATCAGCGCATTCAAGAAACTAATATTGTGATTAACACCACGAATATAATAGGCATCCAGGGCATCAACCATACGATCAATCGCCTGACCGCGATCATCACCATAGGTAATCAGTTTGGATATCATAGGGTCGTAGTGCATCGACACTTCGCCGCCCTCAAATACACCACTGTCCACGCGGACCCCTTCACCTGCAGGTTCTAGATAACCTGAGAGTCGGCCAATAGACGGCATAAAATTACGGAACGGATCTTCAGCATAGACCCGAGACTCCATAGCCCAGCCGGTCAGCGTTACCTGATCCTGAGTTAAAGCCAGCTTTTCACCAGCGGCTACTCGAATCATCATTTCCACTAGATCCTGACCTGTTACCAACTCAGTCACTGGGTGCTCAACCTGAAGCCGAGTATTCATCTCGAGAAAATAAAAGTTCATCTCAGCGTCGGCAATAAATTCCACCGTACCAGCAGACTGGTAATCCACAGCGCGTGCCAAGGCACAACTCTGCTCGCCCATTTTTTGCCGAGTCGCCTCATCTAAGAATGGCGACGGCGCCTCCTCAATCACCTTTTGATGACGACGCTGGATAGAACATTCCCGCTCTCCCAAATAAATAATATTGCCATGAGCATCAGCCATCACCTGAATTTCAATATGACGGGGCTGCTGGATATATTTTTCGATAAAGATTCTGGTGTCACCAAAACTCGACCGCGCTTCATTGGTTGCCCGCTCAAAGCCGTCACGGCAATCCGCCTCATCCCAGGCCACACGCATACCCTTACCACCACCGCCAGCCGAAGCCTTTAGCATCACGGGATAACCCACTTCGGCACTAACCTCAACCGCATGATCGGCATCGCGCACTACATCGGTGAAACCCGGAATACAGTTAACACCGGCTTTTTCAGCTATGAGCTTAGACGTAATTTTATCGCCCATAGACTCAATAGCTTTTTTGCCCGGGCCAATAAATACGATGCCCGCAGCATCCAAGGCATCATGGAACTTGCTGTTCTCCGACAGAAAACCATAACCCGGATGCACTGCGTCCGCGCCACTGTCGAGACAGGCCTGAACAATTTTATCGATCACCAGATAGCTCTCTGATGAAGATGCTGGACCAATATTAATGGCTTCATCCGCCATCTGCACATGCAGCGCATCTGCGTCGGCATCGGAATAAACCGCAACTGTAGCGATTCCCATTTTTTTGGCAGTAGCAAAAACACGACAGGCAATTTCGCCTCGGTTGGCAACTAAAATTTTCTTTAACATCAATCTTTTACCCTTAAAAATTTATTCGCATAATTTTCTATATGAAAAATCTCGTGAAGTCTGAGATCCCTCGTCGCTTCGCTCCCTCGGGATGACAATACTTTCCGCCCCTCTGTCATCTTGAACGAAGTGAAAGATCTCTAGTCACTTCTCTTTGGTGGGATGACAGTTTGAGCTGACAACTTTAGTTCTACAGAGGAATATTGCCATGCTTGCGCCAGGGGTTTTCAATGCTCTTATTTTTCAACATTGCGAGAGAACGAGCAACACGCTTGCGTGTGCTATGGGGCATGATCACATCATCGATATAACCGCGCTTACCCGCAATAAAGGGGTTAGCAAACTTCTTGCGATACTCTTCGGTGCGTGCAGCAATTTTTTCTTCGTCGCCAATATCCTTGCGGAAAATAATTTCCACCGCGCCCTTAGGGCCCATCACCGCAATCTCAGCCGTTGGCCAAGCCAGATTTACATCACCACGCAGATGCTTAGACGCCATTACGTCATAGGCACCGCCATAGGCTTTACGAGTAATCAATGTCACCTTGGGTACAGTGCACTCGGCATAGGCATAAAGTAATTTGGCACCATGTTTAATAATACCGCCGTACTCTTGGCTGGTGCCAGGCATAAAGCCGGGTACATCTACAAGGGTTAATACCGGAATATTAAAGGCGTCGCAGAAGCGAATAAATCGCGCGGCTTTGCGTGAGG
>CAJJAS010000138.1 GCA_905182245.1 gamma proteobacterium HTCC2207
GTGCGGGCACCAATGGCCTGGCCTATCAACAAATTATTATGCCTATGCCGGCATTTACCGAAGCGCAGATGGATCTACTGCCTCTGTACAGCACCTGCGTGACTGAAATGGGTGTGGGTAGTCGAGATTATCAGCAAACCCAACTCTGGCACTCCAGCGTTGTTGGTGCCTATTCTGCCTCGGCCTCGGTACGCTCAGACAAAGAACACCTCGATCAACTGCATGGCAATATGAGTTTTTCCAGTAAAGGTCTCGCCCGCAATCAGCAGGCCATGAGCGATCTAATGCAGGAATCATTAGAGCATGCACGCTTCGACGAACTGTCAAGGCTGCGTGAACTAGTCTCACAGATACGCACCTACCGTGAATCATCTATTACCGGTAATGGCCATGTACTCGCAATGACCGCTGCGGCTAGCGGCCTTTCTGCCAATGGATATCTCAGCCAGCGCTGGGGCGGCATGGCAGGTCTTGCAAGCTTAAAAACACTGGACCAAAGCCTTGAATCAAATGCAGGTTTGGAAGCCTTGGCGGCCCAGCTAGCCGCTATTCACAAGCTAGTGTTGCAACAGCCACGTCAGTATCTGCTGGTGGCCGAGGGGGAACGACTTCAAGGTTTTTCCGAAGTTATGCAAAGCAGCTTCTCTGACACTGGTGCTGTGCCTGCAAGTAATCTAATTAGTTACCAGCCAACATTGGCACCGGTCAATCATTGCTGGACCACCAACACTCAGGTGAGTTTCTGCGCCAAGGCCTACCCCACAGTACCCACTGATCATGAGGATGCTGCGGCATTGACCGTGCTCGGCGGCGTGCTGCGTAATGGCTTTTTGCACCGCGCGGTGCGTGAGCAAGGTGGTGCTTACGGTGGCGGCGCTTCTCAAGACAACCAGTCTGGTGCGTTCCGATTTTACTCCTACCGTGATCCCCGAATTGCCGGCACATTGGAAGACTTCGATAACTCCATTAGTTGGGCTCTTGAGAACCCACTGGGTTATGACAAAATTGAAGAATCTATACTCGGCGTTATCGGTGGTCTAGACAAACCAGGTTCGCCCGCGGGAGAGGCCATACAGGCTTTCCATAGCGAGTTAAATGGTCGTGGTAAAGCCTGTACTGTGAAATTTAGAAATCAGGTGCTTGCTGTCACTGAAGCAGATCTGAAGCGCGTTGCCAGTACTTATTTAACGGCAGACAAGGCGCAGACGGCTGTGATTACCAATGCCGATTTAGCCGCCTCTACTGGTCTGGATATTGTCAGTACCTAGTGTGAAAGACTAATGTGAAGGGCTAATGTGAAGGGCTAATATGAAAGACCTAGGACCTAAACGGGATAACCTATTTGCCAACCCCCTGGGGGCTGTGCCCGGCTTTGTGTTTGATCAGGCGGTGGTGGATGTTTTCCCAGATATGATTAGTCGCTCTGTGCCCGGTTACGAAACCATCGTCGCTCATACCGGCGAATTGGCCGCACGCTTTGTGCAGCCGAGTACCAACTGCTACGACCTCGGTTGTTCTCTCGGGGCGTCGACACTGGCCATCAGCCAAAACATCGAAGGCCGTGATGCGACGATAGTAGCCGTCGATAACGCCAGCGCCATGCTGGAAAAGTGCCAGATTATTTTGGACTCCGACAGCTCTAACACTGAGACTCAATTAGTTAATGGAGATATCTGCGATATCGAGATCACCAATGCCTCGCTAGTGGTTATGAACTTCACATTGCAGTTTGTTCCCTTGGAAAAGCGTCCTGCCCTTCTTGAAAAAATCTATCAGGGGCTCAACCCAGGTGGCTGTTTAATTATTTCAGAAAAACTAAGTTTTGAACCTGAATCACTCAATACCTTGCTTAGCGATTTGCACCATGGTTTTAAGCGCGCTCAGGGTTACAGTGATTTGGAGATTAGCCAGAAAAGAGATTCGATTGAGAATGTGCTGGTACCAGAAACCCTAGATACCCATATCCAACGATTAAGGGCCTGCGGATTTCAGTCCGCAAGCCCTTGGTTTCAATGTTTTAACTTTTGTTCGCTGGTGGCTATTAAATAACCACCAAGTCCTTCGTTACAAGTCCTTCACTACAAGCCCTTCATTACAGGACGCTCTTTAAGAAACAAGCTTCATGGTTCTCTTAATCATATTCAGAACTTTCGGTGTATAAGGAGGATGCAGCATAGCGGCAGCACTGAACTTCTCAACCAGCACACTGCGCTCATGGGTAAAGGCTCTAAAGCCCCAGACTCCGCCCGACTTACCAATACCACTATTGTTTACGCCACCAAATGGTAGGTTCTGATGTAAGAAATGCATCATGGTCTGGTTAACACAGGTATCACCGGCACTGGTTTCTTGTAGTACCTTATTAATCGCCTTCTTGTCCTGGGCATAGATATACAGCGCTAGAGGCTTGGGCTTGCTGTTCACATAGGCAACCGCTTCATCAAGATCAGAGAAAGTAATGATGGGCAGTACTGGCCCAAAAATTTCTTCCTGCATAATCGCCGAGTCTTCGCTCATGCCTTCGATCATAGTGGGTGCAATAAAACGTCCCGCCTTAGCAGTCTCGCCGCCCATCAATACCTTGCCGCCATTTTCAGTGGCATCTTTTATTAGTGCAGAGATACGTCCGTGGTGTGCAGTATTGACCACCTGACAGTAATCGCTGTTATCACGCGCATCGTTACCCAGACCATACTGCTTTTCAACACAGGCAGTCATAGCGGCGATCACTTCGTCTTTAATTGATTCGTGCACATAGAGATAGTCTGGCGCGATACAGGTCTGCCCATTGTTCGTGAACTTGCCCCAGGCAATAGAGCCAACCGTCTTTTTAATATTCGCTGACTTATCAATAATAACCGGGCTCTTACCACCGAGCTCCAGGGTTACTGACGTAAGGTTGCGGGCTGCCGCAGCCATTACGTGTTTGCCAACAGCGGGGCTACCAGTAAAGAAGATATGGTCAAACGGTAAGCTTGTTAGGTAGCTAGCAACATCCGCCTTACCTTCGAACAACGAGACTTCTTCAGGTCTAAAGGCTTCACTAACAATCTCGCCAATAACCTTAGACATATTTGGCGTCATTTCAGACGGCTTGATAATTACCGTATTACCTGCAGCGATCGACCACATCATGGGGCCAAACGTCAGGTTAAAGGGATAGTTCCAAGGTGAAACAACTAGTGTCACGCCTTTGGGTTCTTTAACAATTTTTGATTTGGTACCGAATGTTGTCAGAGTAGGTCGCACCGAATCTGGCTTCATCCAGCTTTT
>CAJJAS010000139.1 GCA_905182245.1 gamma proteobacterium HTCC2207
TGCCGATCATGTGCGACCCGATCAGGTCGGGGTTTATTCCTCAAGCGCTCTTGGACAAATGACCGAAGAAGGCTTTGCCGGATTATTCCAAGCCCGTCTCAAGGGCAATCGCACCACCGCAAAGCAGGTGCCTATGGCCCTCAATTCCATGCCAGCGGACTTCATTAATGCCTATGTACTGGGAAGTGTTGGCCACACCGAAGCCATAACGGGCGCCTGTGCCACCTTTCTCTATGTACTGCAAGCTGCTGTACGCGATATTCGTAGTGGTCGCCGTCGTGTTGCCATGGTCGGCAATGCCGAGTCGCCGATTGTTGCCGAGGTCTCTGAGGGATTCTCTAATATGAGTGCCCTTGGCAGTGACGAAAATATCTGTAAATTAGACGGCACCGAAAAGCCAGATTGGCGTCGTGCCAGTCGGCCCTTTGGCCATAACTGTGGTTTTACATTGGCCGAGGCAACGCAGTACATCGTGCTCATGGATGATGCGCTTGCGGTTGAATTGGGTGCCGATATTCATGGTGCAGTTTCGGATGTGTTTATTAATGCTGATGGGGTTAAGAAATCTATTTCTGCACCGGGTGTTGGCAACTATATTTCGTTTTCTAAAGCGGTGGCTGCGGCCATTGAAGTGGTGGGAAAGGACGCTGTGCAAAATCATAGCTTTGTTCATGCCCATGGTTCCAGTACGCCAGCCAACCGCACTACAGAGTCTGAGTTAATTGATCGAGTAGCCACGGCCTTTGATATTTACGACTGGCCTATCACCGCCGCTAAATCTTTTGTGGGTCATTCATTGTCGACGGCCAGTGGCGACCAGCTAGTCTCTGCGCTAGGCACCTTTAAATACGATCTGATTCCCGGTATTAAAACGGTGTCAGAAATAGCGCCAGATGTTCATCAAGAAAGAGCCCGCTTTGCCCTTAAAGATATGGATGTCAGCGAACAAAAAATGGACGTCGCCTTTATTAATTCTAAAGGCTTTGGCGGAAACAATGCCACCGCCGTGGTGTTGTCACCCAGTAAGGTAGACGCTATGTTGGCCCAGCGTTATGGCGATAAGTTTGAAGATTACTGTGCGCGCCGTGAACAGACACGCAGTCATTCTGCAGCCTATGCCGCTCGCGCCGATGCTGCCCAGCTCGATGTGATTTATCGTTTTGGCGAGCCATTAATAGACGAGGCCGGATTGAGTATTTCGGCCGAGGGTGTTTCTGTTCCAGGCTTTGCTCAGCAGGTTATTTTTGAGAAGGGAAATCCTTGGCAAGATATGCGAGAAACTGCTGCAGCTGAATAAGCATGGCCCGATCAATTTTTCGGGCCTGATTAATCCACTGTTCAGGATTCACCTTAGCGCCGGCAGGTCTGCCGGCGCTAAACGATTTACCGCCAGAAATTCCAGAACTAAGAGTGCCACCATGTACCGCAATAACGTTTCTAGCCTCGCCATCCTCGGCAGTACTTATTATTGGGCCACCTGAGGAACCGCCTAGAGCATCGCAGTTATGCAATAAAAGCTGTTCGCTCACAAAAAATTCCGACTCAAAACTTTCACAATTATTACTTAGATTAATTTCCTGACTGTCCATGTTATAGCCAAGTAGCTGCAAATTGTCTTTACTGCTATTGATAGCCACGGCTAGTGAAAGACTTGCTTGATAGGGTTTTTTCTTTAAGGCTACAAAAACAATATCGGTCTCTGATTGGCGAATTTTATTTTTTGAAAAGAATTGATACTGATGTTTCGAAACCATAGCAAAATCAATTTCGTTCAGTCGCCGATTTTCAGGTCTATAAGCACAATGCTTAAATGCTAGCCCAGTTTTCTCATCAAACAGCACATGAGCCGCGGTCAAAATAATGGCAGGCGCTTTTTTGAGGGAAGTACTTATGTGGGTGGCTGTACCGCGCAAACCACCATCACAAAAAATGGTACCCACGGCTTTCAAAAAAGGACTTGAGGCGAGATGCCGTTGATCTTCAATGCCATTACTGGGATCGCCATCACCGAAGATGGCACTCTGAGACACAGCGCTAGAGAAGAGAAGAATAAATAAAAAAAGTTTTTTTATCATCCTTAACCCATATCACCCCAAAGGCTTTGGATAATACTCATTACCGCAAGTGGGGCTGTTTCGGTACGCAACACGCGAGGACCTACTGCTAGGGGTGAAAAACCATTGTGCAGTGCAATATCAATTTCGCGATCACTTAAACCGCCTTCAGGGCCGACCAGTAGAGCAACATTATTATTCGAAAGGGTCATTTCAGAGAGGCGTTTTTCAGTACGATGGTGGAGGACCAACTTTAGTCCATCAATAGATTCTGCCAGATATTGCTCCACTGATATTGCCGCTCTTACGGTAGGAATAGTATTGCGCTGACACTGCTCACACGTACTAATAGCGACCTGCTGCCAGTGTCGTGTTTTCTTTTCCAGGCGTTCGCCACTCAGCTTTACTTCGCAGCGTTCGGTAAACAGGGGGGTTATTTCGGTGACACCCAACTCGGTGGCTTTCTGCACAATCCAATCCATGCGTTCGCCACGAGAGATGCCAATAGCTAGCTGAATGCTAAGAGGAGACTCGCGACTTATATCGAAAAAGGCTCCGACAGTAACCGCGGCTTTGCCTTTCTTAACCTCGCTAAGTTGGGCAGAATATTCGCCGCCACGGCCATCAAATAAAATAATATCTTGACCGGCCTTCATGCGCAGTACAGAGGTTAAATGCCTGGCGGCACCTTCCTCAAGTTGCATGCTGCTGCCAACCGCTAAGGATTGAGCGGTAAAAATTCGCGGTATTCGCATAATATTACTTCGTTGCCAGACCTAGATTACGACATAGAGTATCTGAATTTTGCCATTGATTCATGGTATAAAAATGCAAGCCAGGTGCACCGCCAGCGACAAGGGTCTCACAAAGCTTAGTGACCACATCAAGACCATAGCGAACTAAGTCTTCTGGGTTGTCACTACGCTCTTTTAATTGCCAGCGCAACCAGCGTGGAATCTCAGCACCGCAGTTATCAGAGAACCGAACCAGATTGTGGTAGTTAGTCAGGGGCATGATGCCTGGCACTATTGGCTTATCAATTCCGACCTTGGCGCACTCATCGACAAATCGAAAATAGGCATCCGCATTATAAAA
>CAJJAS010000140.1 GCA_905182245.1 gamma proteobacterium HTCC2207
TTCTCTGAAGCACTTAGACGATCTCCTTACAAAATTCCTGAGAGCATTATTGCTGGTGTCGGAGTAGGCGAAGAGAGCGGCCACCTTCATAAGGTATTGATGCGTCTCGCGGAAGATCTTGAAAGCAATGCAGAAAATCGTAAAACCATTAGTCGGGCGATGATTTATCCGGCCACCTTGATTGCCACCTCTATTATTGTTGTGTCGATAATGATGGTTTGGGTCGTACCGAAAATCACCGCCATCTTTTTAAGCTCCAAGCGCGAACTACCCCTAGTGACTCGAATTATTGTCGGTCTCAGTGAATTTACTCAGGCCTATGGTTTGTTTGTGCTCGCCCTTATTTTTGCCCTGGTATTTGCTTTTGGTCGGGCCATGCAAAATCCCGCACGCAAAGAACGCTGGCACGAGCTGATGTTAAATATGCCCGGCATGGGTCGCTGGATTCGTATGGCGAATATTTCCGACTGGGCCCGTAGTCTGGGCGTATTGTTGACCAATGGTGTTCCCGCGCTCGCCGCCCTAACCATTTCTTCAGCAGTGGTAAGTAACTTACATTTGCGACGTAAATTTGAAGCGGTAACCGAGGGAATGCGCCAGGGCAGTAGTTTGCAAAAAGCTCTGGAAGATAGCCAGATTGGCAGTGGGTTTTTGATTCATATGGTTGGCAGTGGTGAGGCCTCCAGTGAGTTAGATAAAATGCTTTTGCGAGTTTCAGAGTATTACTCGGTGCGCTTAAATAATGCAGTCGAAGTTTTTTTAAAACTGGTTAATCCGATTTTAATAATTTTTATGGGCATGATTATTTTGTCCGTCGTGGCGGCAGTAATGCTGCCGATAATGGATATGAACAATATGATCTGATGGGGTGAGGTTGGTTGTTTATCCATGAGGATCGTTATCTGTAATTTATTTTTAAGGTGTTTTTTATGACTACAAATAATAGGCAAGCGGGTTTTACCCTAATCGAAATGATGGTTGTAGTCGTGGTTATTGCCTTGTTGGGCGCCATGATCGGCCCCACATTATTTAAGAAGGTACAGCAGGCAGAAGAGACCCGGGTCGCGCAGGATATTCGTACGGTTGAGAGTGCGCTTAAATTCTATCGCCTCGATAATTACCGTTATCCTTCCCAGGCTCAGGGCCTGAACGTTTTGCTCACGCCCCCAACAGGTAATGGCGCGGCGAAATGGAATGGACCCTATCTGGAATCAATGCCAGCAGATCCCTGGGGCGAACCTTACAAATATGCCAATCCTGGTACCCATGGTAAAGATATTGAGGTGTTTACTCTGGGGGTCGACAATCAGGTGGGCGGTGAAGGTTCCGATAAGGATTGGGGCAATTGGAATATCAGGTAACTGATATTTCATAAGACTACCCATAAACTATTCATACTTATCCCCAATGAATATTAATCGCCAGCGCGGTTTTACTCTGATTGAAGTGGCTGTTGTGGTGATGATTGTCGCCACGATTTCTGCGATGAGTTTACTGGCGATAAATCAGGCTTTTGATCGGCGCTATTCCAACGAAGCCGAAAAACTTCATATCTGGTTACAGCAACTCGGAGAGCGCTCTGCCCTCGAAGGCGCAGCTTACGGCGTTATGACTGAATGGCTCACGACCAAGGGCCTGGTGACGGAAGAGCCCGAATCCTTTCGGGCAATTCAGTTGCGCGCTGTGGTTTACTATCGAATGCGCTGGGTCGCTGTCACTTCGCCAGAACCTTTTGTTCTTAGCGACGGCTCGAGCATAGACTGGCTGGTGGACTCGGTTAATGAAGCAGAAGAACTTTTGCCTCAAGAGCAAAATCTGGTTAATACAGCGGGCGATGACATTGAGCGCCTTCTGCCAGAGATAGCTTTTCTACCCGATGGCTATATCGAACCAAGTGGTGAAATACGATTAGCTTTTGACTCTTTCGCGGACAGCTATGGTTACCAATGGGACGACAAGACGTCGGCCATGGTGATGGAGCGTTACAGGCAATGAGAATTGGAATGAAGCATGCTCAAGCCAAGGGTTTTACCCTAATCGAAGTCGCTGTCGCTCTGGTCATTTTAAGCTGGGTGCTCGGCAGTGCTATTTTTATGGTGCAGCAGTACGCGGATGAGCGACTGCGACTTCGGGAACGTTTTTTCTCAAGCTCCGTGGCCTGGAATCGCTTGATGGAACGCTATCAGGATTCTCAGGGTTGGATCGCAAAAACCGGTGACAATACCAAACAGCGCAAAGGTGTTGATGATCAAGCCGGGCAGGGCTGGCGCTGGACCATGAATATTGAAGCGGCCATGGGTCAGGATCTGTATCGCTACGAAGTTACTGCGGGTTCAGAAGACAGTGAGCGCAATGCCGCCTCTCTCGCCATGTTTCTAATTGATAAAAACCAATGAATAGCCGTTTCCGCCAACGAGGCTTCACGCTGATCGAAACCGTAGTTTCGCTGCTTTTATTAGCCGTGGTTTCCATGATGTCTTATCAGGCCGTGGAGGTTGTTCTGGGTACCAACGAACGAAGTCGCGGTGATCTTGCTGATGAGATGCAGTTGCAGCGTGCCTGGCAGATTATTGGTCGCGATATTCTCCATCTACGGCCCAGGCTCTATGCCGACGGGCTGGGTTCTATCGAGCCCGCTTATATCACCGACACCAGCGAATTCGGTGTGCGTTTTAGCCGAGGGGGTGGGCCCATGGTGCGCTCCAATCCCAGTGGTGTCAGGCGTATTGATTACCGAATTAATGAAGATCAGCAACTGGTGCGCAGCTCCTGGGCTATTAGTGAATCTCCGCGCCTGAGCGACGGTTCTATACTGGTTCTATTAGACAATGTGGACAGCGTCGTTTTTGAGCAGCTAACCGATGAATTTCTGTACGACCCCAACTGGCCTCCGCTGAATAGAAAAGTGTCCTCCAAGGCGCTGCCAAAAATGATTCGCGTCATTATTGAGCTTGAGTCCGGCACCGAGACCTCCAAGCTGTTTCCGGGGGTGCATTCAGAATGATTGTTAACCCTAGACGCAAAACGATAGTAGCGACCGGCTCCAAGCAGCGCGGCGTTGCCCTGTTGGCCTCATTGATACTAATGTTGGCCGTAGTTATGGCCCTGGCCAATATTTTTTATCGTCATCAAATTGATGTTGCTCAGGCCACTAGCGCTCTCCATGGTGATCAGGCGTTATTGCTGGCCATCAGTGGTGAAAACTGGGCGCGAGATCTGCTCTCAGAGGGATTAGACGATCCGGATGTTGATAGTTTCGACGAAGACTGGGCACAGGCCATGCCTCTAATGCCCGTTGACGGCGGACAGCTCAGTGGCTGTATTAGCGATTTGCAGGCCAACATTAATCTAAATAATTTCGCCGCTTACGGCGTCCAGACCTTAAAAGACGAAATGGATAGCGAAGTGGTAGGCCATGCCAAGCTATGGATAAATTTACTCCAATTGCTGGAGTTATCCGCGGACCCATCGCGCATCGCGACCATTATCGACTGGGTGGATGAAGATTCTACCCCTATTAATAGCTGGGGTGCCGAGCAGGCCGACTACGACAGTATGCAGCCACCTCGGGTGCCCGCTAATTCACGGATCTCAGATGTCAGCGAACTGGCCGCCATTAGTGGCTACGAGGTCTTTGAGGTACAGCGTCTGGCGCCCTGGTTGGCGGCCTTGCCAGTGACCACCAAAATCAATATCAATACCGCCTCCGATGAGGTGCTCACAGCAATGGGCGGTGACTTTGCAGAGCAATTTATGGAAGTAGTGATAGAAGATCGGCCATTTGCCGCTGTCGCCGACTTTCATCAGGCGATTAGCCGCGCATTTCAGTTCAGCCTGCCCGATACCTCCATGCGCTGGCCTGCGAGCCTCGTGGATGTAAAATCAGATTACTTTCAGCTCTATATGGAAGTGAGCCTGGGGGAGGCACGCATCGAAGTAAAAAGTATAATGGACCGCAGAGATCGCGGTGCGCCGGTGATAATCTCCCGGGAAGTGGTGGTGGTTCCAGCGAGTTTGCCGGAACAGAGCCCAGAGAAGCTGTCTGCCGCCGAAGAATTATTTGCCGACGAGGCTTACGAGGGAAGAAATATTAATCAGTCCATGGAGACCAACAGAGTGCAGCCAGCATGTTTAATGATGGGAGAGTTCACTCAATGAGCCGCTTAATAGCCCATTCAGCAGACCATATTCACTGCCTTGATAAGCGTCTTATCGTTGATGGCGACCCAAGCCTGTCGGCTGCACAATCAATGAGCCTGTGGGTTCCATCCGAACGTATAGCCGTGCACCTAGTGGACGTTCCCACTGCCCCAGAGCGCAAATGGGCCGAGCTCATTCCCTGGATGCTAGAAGATAGAATTTTACAGCCAGTCGATGAAATGCATTTTGTGATTGTTGGGCGGGTAGACAACAACCAGCTGCAGATTCTGGCCGTTAGCCAGCAGGACCTGCAGGACTGGCAGCGTGTTGCTCAGAATGCAGGGGTCGCTGCCACTTCAATGACCCCAGATTTTCTGGCCCTACCCTGGGAAGCTGGGCGAATTAGTATTGGCTGGCGCGAAGGCGTCTGTCTGGTACGCCATTCTGCACAGGGAGGCTTCGCGGCTAAACCCGCTGCAGCCTGGGCCATGATTGATAGCCTGATCGCGGCCTCAGCCATTGCCCCAAGGTTATCTATTTCGATCCCCGATGCCGATCTTGTGCCAGAGCATCTCAGGGCCATGGCCGATATCAATGACTCCGTTATTGACTGGCAGTTTGGCGATTTTCCGCCAGCGTCCAACCTACTCACCGGTAAATTTAAATCACAGCCCGCTCGCACTGAGTCCAATACCTGGTTGCCTGTTGTCGGCATAGCCGCCATAACCGCGGTGCTGCTATTTGCCTACCTGCAGATATCTAGCAATCTGTATAGCCAACAGATAGAGATAATGGGAAAGCAGGCGCAAAGTACCTATAGCCGACTGTTTACAGGGCGTAAACCCCAGCCGATGGAAGTACGAGAGGCCGCTGAACTACAGCTGAGTAAGCTGTTTAAACAGCAACAGAGTTTGCAGGCAGCGCCGATTGCCACGCTGGTTGCTCTAGAGGGGTTGATGGCAAACTGTGAATGTGACCTTGTTGCCATGACGGCCGACCAAGAGGGCATGCGTCTAGAAATTAACAGTGCTGCGAATCTAGAAATCCATACCATCAGTATTCCCGGCTATCAGCTATCCAGTACTCCGGGTGACAAACAAGATGCCATTATATTGACCCTGGTAGCCAGCACTGGGGGTGCAAGATGAACAGTCAAACCATTCAGCAAGCCTTTGGGAATCTTCAGCCGAGAGAAAAATATTTTGTCAGCGCCGGTGCGATGTTGGTGGTTATCGCAGCGGTTTATTTGGCTTTCTTACCTCTGAGTGAAAAGCATAGCCGGCTTGTAGATCAGCACAGCAAGTTACAGGCCGATCTGACCTGGCTTCAGGCGCAAGCAGCGACAGTGCCACGTCTGGTCAATAGCTGTTCTGGCCGAGAATTAAGCGCAGGCATGGACAGAGACGTTATCACCAAGCTCGTCAAGCGCAGTCAGCTACGAGTAGATAATGTCTCGGAAACAGCCAGTGGTATTGCATTGCGGTTTAACGGTTCCGATGCGAATCGAATGGTACGTTTAGCCCACCAGATTAGCTGTGAAGGCTTTGCGGTCTTGAGTTTCGAGTTCAGTGCTAAGGCTAAGGATTTGAAAACCGTCGGTTCCTCGTCAGCCTTAGCGAGCACCTATGTTGGTATGATGGAGGTGCAACGTGTCAATTAATCGCTCAAAAGCCATGACGCCGGTATTGATTACCCAGCGGGTTGTGATGGTTGCACTGCTACTGTTCTGCACCTATCTAATCGTATTGACTGTGATGCAGTTTACTCAAACCACTGAATCCAAAAAGCCCGTGGCTCGAATGCCTAGTGCAAAGGTCCTGTATTGGAACTGGTTTCGCGGTGCTCCTGCAATAGACGTCGACACTGAGGAGCAACTCGGCCAACTGGAAGATGCAAAAATTAACGCCATCCTCCTCGGCGTGATGATCGCCGGAGATGCTTCCTCTGCAACCCTTAAGTTTAACGGTAAGCCCGAAGCGGTTTATCATAAAGGCGATAACCTAGGGTCAAATACCAGCCTTGTGGAGATTGAACCCTACCGAATTGTGGTGAAGAAAAACGGCATCAACAAACAGGTATTGATGAAAAAGCCAGATGCCATTATGACCAGCGAAGAGAGCTCGTCGAATCAGCCTGCTGAGGAAAACGGTTTTGCTTTGGCCAATATGTTTGGGGCTGTGCCGGTTAATATTGGCGGCAACTCAGGGCTAAAAATGAACAATCTCTCGGATGAGATTAAAATATTGGCAGATATCCAGGAAGGGGACGTTGTGATGCAGGTAGATGGGCTATCTATTCAGAACCTATTGGAAGATCCCACTAAATGGATGAGTTATAGTGGTTCCAGCAGCCTGCCAGTTACCGTTATTCGTCAGGGTCAGGAGGAGATTATCTATGTTAATGCCGCCAGCCTGTCAGCTAAAATGTTACCGAAACTTGGATTAAGCCAATAACATGAAAATTATAATAATGAAGCGTAAAACTATCCTGGCCCGCAGCCTAGTAAATCTTGGCGGCGCATTAGTGCTGATGTTTGGTCTTATCGCCGACGCCAGCGCAGAAGAACAGGTGCGAATTAACTTCCGCGATGCAGACATTCGCAGTGTTATTGAAAGTGTTGCCGAGATTACCGGAAAATCCTTTGTTCTAGACCCAAGGGTCAAAGGCAAGGTAACCATTATCGCACCGCAGGCGATTGATACCTCATTACTCTATTCAGCCGTGTTGTCCGCCATTCAGGTACAGGGTTTTCAAGCTGTCGAAGACGGTGCCGTGACCCGGATCGTGCCCTTTAATCAGGCCTTTAGTTTTGCCGGCGGTACTGGCGACAACCAGCTTGAAACTCAGGTACTAAAAATTAAGTATGTTCAGGCAGCCACTTTGGTACCTGTGCTCAAGCCGATGCTAAGTAATGGCGCACGACTGATGGCCTTTGCCCAAAGTAACTATCTGGTGGTCTCCGATATTCGCAGTAATGTAATTCAGCTTAAGGCGTTGATCAAAGAGATGGATGACCCAGATCACAGCATGGTTGAGGTTATTAATCTGGAATATATATCTGCCGCAGAAGCCGTGCATATTGCCGGCCAGCTCAAGCAACTACAAAAACAGGATCTCTCCCTGGTTGAAGATGGCCTAAACAATCGCGTTATTGTTAGCGGCCCAGGTATTGCCCGAAAAGCCTTTAAAAATATGCTGTTGGCCCTAGATTTGCCCACCACCAAAAAAGGTGGTGTTGAAGTTATTTATCTAGATTATTCCCGTGCGGCAGAAATAAAACCCATTATTGATGGCATGCTCACCTCGGATGTTTTCTTACGCCTAGCCGGTGAATCTGGCGGCGACAAAAAATCTAAGGATAGCTACAAAATCGCCATTGACGAGCTCAATAATGCATTAATTATTGCGGCTTCTTCTGCGGTTATTCGTGAAATTAAAAATGTGGTGAGCAAGCTCGATCGCTCGCGACCTCAGGTATTAATTGAAGCGGTCATTGCCGAACTTTCCGAAGACCAGGCCAGAGATATCAGTGCCAATCTTGTTTACACCAGCAAAAACCGCGGCGGTTACCTGACCAATTTTGACGGCTTACTCTCCTCGCTATTAGGCGTCGGTCTAGGCAGCCCCAGTGACGAATCTATCGCTTCAGCCGTCGGCCAGTTACCCAAGTCTACCCTTGGCGTGGTAGGTGATTTTGACAGGAATACCGGCAAAGGCATGGGCCTTCTTATTCAGGCGCTAAAAACCGATGGCAGTACCAATATTCTCTCCACACCCTCAGTGGTTACCCTCGATAATGAAGAGGCTACATTGTCAGTGGGCGAAGAAGTGCCCTTTGTGACAGGCAGTTTTTCTAGCATCAATAACAACAGTTCCAACAGCAATCCCTTTACTACCGTCAACCGCGAAGAGGTTGGTGTGATGTTAAAGGTGAAGCCGCAAATTAGTAAGGGCAATGCTGTGCGTCTGGAGATTGAACAGGAATCGTCAAAAGTGAAAAGCGGTGAGCCTGGCTTGCAGACCACCTCAAAAAGCACCATGCAAACCAACGTTATGATTCAAGATGGCGAGCTACTTATTTTGGGTGGTCTTATCGAAGATCAATCGGACAATACCGAGTCTAAGGTACCCTTGTTGGGTGACATCCCCTTGCTGGGTCGGTTATTTAAATCATCTAATAAAAGTGATAGCCAGACGGTATTAATGATGTTTATTCGTCCGACGATTATTCGTACGGCTGAAGATGCCCGCCAGTTATCCAATCGAAAATTTGAACATCTGATCACCCGTGATCTGGACGGTAAGGCCGACGGCCCGCTAAACGAGCGCTTACAAGAATTTATGGAACAGGTAGACATTAAAACGGAAGAGTAAACGGCTTGAGTATTTATCTGCAGCATTTTGGCCTAAAACGAGAGCCATTCTCGATTGTTCCCGACCCTGGGTTTTTGTATCCCAGTAACCATCATCGTCAGGCCGTTGCCCATCTAAAGTACGGCCTTGATCGTGAAGGTGGCTTTATCTTACTCACAGGTGAAGTGGGTACAGGCAAGACCACATTAACGCGCACTATTCTCAAACGCATGCCAGCCCATATCCGTGTGGCCTATGTGCTAAACAGTAAACTTAATGTCACGGATTTACTGGCCAGTATCTGTGATGAATTAGCCATAGAACTGCCCAGTGATCTCGCCGAAACCCGCGGATTATCGTTTTCTAAAATCTGTATTGATGCCCTTAATAAAGATTTACTTAAGGCCCATGCCGAGGGTAAAAAGACATTAATTGTTATTGAAGAGGCACAGAACCTGAGCCCCGATATTTTAGAGACTCTACGCCTGCTCAGTAATCTGGAAACCAATACCCATAAGCTTTTACATATTTTATTAGTCGGCCAGCCCGAGCTGTTAGATACCCTAGCCCAGAAAGAATTACGACAACTCAACCAACGTGTAGTGTCTAGATTCCATCTGTTACCTCTGGATAAAGATGATGTTGCCAATTATGTAAACCATCGCCTCCATCGGGCAGGGGCCAAGGGTGCCCTGTTTGATCGCGCCTGTATCGCGGTGTTATTTCGTCTCACCGGCGGCGTGCCCAGATTGATCAACCTGGTTTGTCAGCACAGTCTGTTAGCGACCTATTCCACCGGCGCAAAAACCGTCTCACCCAAGCTGGTTAAAGAGGCCGCGGTAGAAATTCTAGGGACCCGAAACGCGACTAATGACAGTAACAGACCGTTTATTATTTTGACGGTATTGCTAGTGTTGAGCGCGGCACTGATGATTGGTTTTGGTAAGCAGGCGGAGGTTGTTGAAGCATCCGTAATGGCTGTGGAGCCTTTAGCTAATCAAAAGCCTTCAGCCGATAGACAGCCATCAGAGGACGTAAAGCCCATAGCGAATGTAGAGCCTGCAGCTGCTTCAAAGCCAGCAGTAGGTCCCTTCAATAGTCTATTTAAGCTGTGGTCAGTGGATGCCTCGGAGGTCTACTCCGAAGAGGGATTCACTGCCCAAGCTATTGATAATCGTTTGCGAGCCGAAAAACTCACTTCGGCTGAGCTGGATGATCTGGTAAAAATTAGTCGCCCGGGTGTTGTGTGGATTAAACCGACTTCTGGTAACAGTTCCCTAAAAGGCATCTTGTTAGTGGGTCTAAATTCTACGAGCGTGTTTCTTAGGGGTGCCAGCGGAGAAATCACGCTATCCAGAGAGCAGTTTCTCTCGAGTTGGTCGGGAAGCTATCTGTACCTCTGGCAGCCGCCAAAAAGCTTTAATGTACTTCAGGTGGGTGTCCGCAATCCTCAGGGAGTAAGCTGGCTACAGGACCGTCTAGCAATCGTCGATCAACGCTCAGAGCGCATTATTACCGGTGGCCGCTACACTGCAGCCATTGCGGAAAAGGTTGTTAGCTTTCAGGCCCAGCAGGGCCTAAAGGCGGACGGCGTTGTGGGGCGAGAAACGATAATCCGTCTCAATCAATTAGCCAACTTGCAGATTCCTCGACTTATTCGCGAGGGTCTGTAATGTCATATATTCTTGATGCATTAAAAAAGGCCGAGCGTGATAGATTGCGCGAGGACCCCAAAGAGCTCGATGACTTTGCCAGTTCTAACTGGGATCCCTACGAGCAGAAAACTGAATCCAGCAGCGTCAAATATCTTGCCTTAGTGATTGGGTTTTTAGCGTTGTTGCTCGCTTTGGTTATTTATTCAGGATCGTTAAATCAGGCGCCGACTGAAGCTTTAATAAAAGACATGCCAGTTGTTGAGCAGGCTTTGATGGACGCTGAATTTTTAGCAGAAGAGGCTTTGCCAGCAACGGTAAGCGCGGGTTCAATAGGTGATGTGCCTAATCAGGTGCCAGCAGAATCAGTGGCCCGTCTTCGACAGCCACTACCTAAGCTGACAGTCTCCGGGCAGATGTACCTTTCCGAAGGCTCCCCGTCCAACCGTCTATTTGCCGGTCAGCGGACCTTCAGAGTTGGGGATAAGCTAGATCAACACTGGACATTAGTGGCGATTAATTTGCAGAACTTTGATATTCGATCCGGTGATCAAACAGCGACATTACCTTACCGCTAGTCCGAAAAAACCTGCAGAGCAGAATCTTTACCACGGTTAAAACGTTTAACCCGACGATACGGAAATACATCTACCACATAGCCGCTGCGTATCTGGTCCTGCAGATCGGTCCAGAAGCTGACCTCATAGAGATCGCTGTGCATTTCTTCAAACATCTTGCGCGCTTTGATATTACCAGAGAAAAACAGCCGAAACTCTTCAGGAAAAATATCCTCAGGGCCCACGGTGTACCAAGGCCCTGACTGCATCTCTTCCTGTTCATTTTTGGGCAGAGGAATCGAGCGAAAATTACAGTCAGTTAATGTAGCAATTTCATCATAGTCATAAAACACCACACGACCATGTCGAGTCACACCAAAGTTCTTGAGCGGCATATCGCCAGGGAAAATATTGGCAGCAGCTAACTGTTTAATGCAGTTGCCATATTCTTCCATCGCACTGCGAATTTCTTCATCGCTAACTCGCTCCAAGTAAATATTCAGCGGCGTCATATAGCGTTCGGTGTACAGATGTTTAATGATTATCTTATCACCGCGAATCTCAATCTGAGAAGCGGCTACTTTTTGTAATTCTTCAATCAGCTCATCAGAAAAACGATCGATTGGGAATGTTAGGTTATCAAATTCTTGAGTATCTGCCATGCGGCCAATGCGATCATGACGTGACACTAGGCGGTATTTTTCACGCACAATCTGATGGGTCACTTCTTTTGGTGGGGCAAATTTATCTTTAATAATTTTAAAAACAATATTGTATGAAGGCAACATAAATACTGTCATCACCATGCCCTTAATGCCCGGCGCTATAATAAACTCATCGT
>CAJJAS010000141.1 GCA_905182245.1 gamma proteobacterium HTCC2207
GCGAATAGCGGCAGGAATACAGTATTTAGTTGGAAACTGAACCCCACATAATGTGCTTAGAGACGGTGTGATCTGCTTCCAGCGGATAATCCCCGCTGCCCAGCGCTGAGTGCCTTTGGCGCGCAAGGCAATAGGCTTGCCGGGCTGCATCTCAGTCTGTTCCTCTACCAGTTCAATGCAGGCACCGTTTAGGCTGGTATTAACTCTAAGCCCGCTCACTAGTTTAAGTCGCGCCTGTCGCCGCTGCATTGCGGCATAGATAACGGGATCTGAGGGCTGCGGTTGATGCTGGTTAATATTGGCCGGGCCAGTGTTCCAAATATCGTTGCTGATTCTGGTGTAACTCTCTGCCGGCTGTGCCGATGGGGATTGCCCACAGAGCTTGAGAAAGTTTTCGAAGGAATCTGTTTTAGACAGCATGCACAGTGTTGATTTAATGCCGCAGGCAATATTTACTTTGGCGCGATCTTTAATATGGGTTTCTTGGCGAAGTATTTTCTCTCCCCATTGGCGGGCTAAGTCTTTAATAACACGTCTAGAAATACGATCGGAAAAAACATTGTGGTTGGCGCGTTCGGTGAGGCTACTATTTAAAAATTTCACCAGATTGAAGGTATCTAAAATAAGATTGTTCGGACTGGGATTAACTCCTTCTGCATAAATAGGACCCATATTACTGGCCGTGTCGATGACAAATAGGCCCCCTGTGGAACCGGGCTCTAATTCGGCCAGAGAAGACCAGAAGTCCAGCTCATTAAAAACAAACCTCAATTCATAATTTGAAAAATGATTGGGTCTTGTGCAGTTAATTAGTAGCAGTTTTACGTAAATCGTATGAATTGAATGTGAAGCCTCATTGCTGTCGCTGAAATCATTATGCTCAATATTTAGCTTGCAGGCGGCTGCGTATAGGGTGTGCAGGTCACGCCAAAAATTACTGGGTCTGGCGAGGTAATGGCTGAGGCTATCAAATTGATTCTGAGCGAGGAGCTGGCAGCTGCGAAACAGGCATTGGCCGAGTTGTTGGGTAATCTGCAGGTCTTTCTTTTGCTTTTGCCCTTTTTTTTGTTCGAGTTTGGGGAGATCAAGTTGTCGACTAAGTTGGTGAGCCAGAGATTTGTAACCCTGGTAGGTGTAGCGGCTCAGTGCCTGTCCTAAGGATACGGCTTTGGCCGTGTCCTGGCTAAGCTGGTTGCTTAGCAGCTGTGCTGTGCAATGGGTCACTTCTGGGTAGAGAATTTCGAGGATAGTGAACTTACTATTAGGGTCAATATCCAGACTGATAATTTGCGGCAAAGACTTATACAGCTCGACGGCTTTCTGAGAGGTGCTGGCTGCCTTTAGCTCGGTAATCCATAGTTGGGCGCTACTGCTACTGTCGACGTTTAGTCCATTTTGGGCAGATGTTGCACTGCTGACGGACGCTGTTGGCTCCGCAGTTGGATTGATTTTTTCCAGTAGTACGGAAAGATGTTTGTCCTTGACCAAACCCATAAATGTGCTTTTAACAGTCCTTTGAAAATTGCTTGTTGATACTCAGCGTTGAAACGGTCGTCTTGCTCGCTACTTCCGGTAATCCAGCTCTTGTAACCTAGCTCTTGTAATCTATATTGTAGTCAAGATTTTGCGAGGCATTAGCCGATTCAGTCGTGCTTTATTTTTTGGTTGCCGGTAAATAGTCGACCAGCGCTCAAAACTGGTCAAAACGGTCGTCACTTCGGGTATCATGACGCCTTCATAATTTTCGAGAACAGACAGCAATGGCCAATTACTCTACCAATGAATTTCGCTCCGGATTAAAACTTATGCTCGACGGGGATCCCTGTTCGATCCTAGAGAATGAGCTGGTTAAACCGGGCAAGGGTCAGGCGTTTAGTCGCGTTAAATTGCGCAATTTAAAGACCGGTCGAGTACTTGAGAAAACCTTTAAATCGGGTGAGTCCTTAGAAGGGGCTGACGTAGTAGATATGGATATGCAGTATCTCTACGAAGACGGCGACTTTTGGTACTTTATGGAACCCGATACCTTCGAGCAACATCAGGCCACCGAGCAAGCTGTTGGTGAAGCCATTAAGTGGTTGCGAGAGCAGGATGTCTGTGTGGTAACTCTGTACAACGGCTCCCCGCTGTCAGTGGTGCCGCCTAATCATGTGGATCTCGCCATTGTTGAAACAGACCCAGGTCTGCGCGGTGATACAGCACAGGGCGGCAGTAAGCCAGCCAAGTTGGTCACTGGTGCTGTGGTTAAGGTACCGTTATTTTTGGATGAGGGTGATGTGATTAAGGTCGATACACGTACCGGTGAATATCAGGGTCGCGTCAAAGAATAGTGGCTGATAACTGGCAGCCTGGCATAAATATTAGCTCGTTGCGTGATCGCAGCGAGCTTCTTCAAAGTCTGCGTAGTTTCTTTCAGCAGCGTCAGGTGCCTGAGGTCGATGTCCCTGTTCTGGGGCGCTCAACTGTGACAGATGGTAATATAGAAAGCATTAATGCCGTGGTTTCCGGTAATAGTGCGTACTTACAAACTTCTCCTGAATACTTTATGAAGCGGCTGCTTGCAGCGGGCTCTGGTGATATTTTTTGCCTGGGCAAAGCCTTCCGTGATGCCGAGATAGGGCGTCGTCATAATCCAGAGTTCACCATACTCGAATGGTACCGCTGTGGCTGGGATGAGCATCAGCTAATGGATGAGTTGGCAGAGCTAATTAGTCAGATTGCCAATGCCCGTTCAGAGACCTCACTTGCTGTCACCAAAGTCAGCTATGCAGACAGCTTTAAGTCTGCTTTTGCAATAGACCCTCACAGTACAGAGCTTGGAACCTTGCAGAAAATGGCCGCGGAACTGGGCTCGGAAAGCTGGGCTGAGGAAAGCCGCGCTAACTGTCTGGATTTGCTGTTTAGTCTCAAGGTAGAGGCGCAGTTGCCGGATGGTCTGGTGCTTATCTACGATTATCCAGCCTGTCAGGCTGCCTTGGCACAGATACATCTGGATGCTCAGGGTCGGTTTGTTAGTCGCAGATTTGAAGCCTTCTTCAATAGAATGGAGCTGGCTAATGGCTATAGGGAGTTGACCGATGCTAGAGAACAGCGCCAGCGTTTTGATAAGGATCGCGAGCAGCGTCATGCCCATGGCAAGCCAGAAATAACCGTAGATGAGAAGTTGATGGCGGCACTGGATTGCGGGTTGCCAGCCTGTGCTGGGGTAGCTCTGGGAGTAGATAGATTATTGATGCAGCTGCAGGGCGCTGAGTCCCTCGATCAGGTAATGCCGTTTAGTTGGTCGCGTTCTTAGCGGCGAGAAGCCTTACATTGCGTGACCCTTGGCTACGGCATTCTTCGTAACGGCATTCTTCGCTACGGGCACTTAAAATAATGATTCATCACTTTTGAGGGTTCATCAATATCCATATGGCCGACTACTTTGGCAGGCACGCCGGCCACAATGGCATGGGGCTCAACAGCCTTAAGTACCACACTGGAGGCGGCAACCATGGCACCTTCACCAATTTCGATATTGCCCAGTATTTTTGCGCCAGGCCCCAGTAACACGCCTTTGCGAATTTTGGGGTGACGGTCACCGCTCACTTTGCCGGTTCCACCCAGAGTAACCGACTGCATAATGGACACGCAGTCTTCAACCACCGCGGTTTCACCAATCACCAGACCTGTTGCATGGTCAATCATCAGTCCACAGCCAATCACAGCTGCCGGATGAATATCCACGGCCAGCTTTATTGAGATGCGGTACTGGATTAGCAGAGCCAGTGAGCGCTGATCTTGCAGCCACAGACGGTGGGCCACACGATAGGCCTGCAGTGCCAAAAATCCTTTAAAGTAGAGAAAGGGCGTGCTGTAAAGATCGCAGGCGGAATCACGGTCTACGGTTGCCTGAATATCTTTTGCCGCGCAGCCAATAACGCTGGGATCAGCAAATATCCCATCCATGATATCCCGGAGCATTTTTGCTGGTGTCGCTGTGCT
>CAJJAS010000142.1 GCA_905182245.1 gamma proteobacterium HTCC2207
AGCCCTCTTCATCGACCACAACAATATCGCCCGTGTGCAACCAGCCATCGACAATCACTTCGGCTGTTTGGTCTTCACGTTTCCAGTAGCCAGCCATAACCTGGGCGCCACGAACACAGAGCTCGCCAACACCGCCAACTTCCTGCACTACGCCATGTTCATCCACGACTTTAATATCAGTGCCGGCTATGGGAATACCTGCAGTACCAATTTTCTCAAAGCCCGAAGGATTCATCGAAATAATCGGCGAGGATTCGGTCATGCCATAGCCTTCGCTAACAATACAGCCGGTGGCTTTTTGCCAGTCATCGGCAACAGATTCCATTAGGGCCATACCGCCAGACAGGGTCATACGTAAATTAGAGAAATCGAGTCTTTTGAAATCTTTGCTTTCAAGCAGGGCAACAAATAATGAGTTGAGGCCGCAGAAGATTTCAAACTTAAACTTTTTAATTGCACTGACAAACAGCGCAATATTCCGTGGATCAGGAATCAGTACGGTATGCCCACGAGTTGCTGGCATAAGCCCCATGCAAAGAGAGTAGGCATAGATATGATAGATCGGCAAAGGTGCCACACAGGTACTGTGTGTAATGGGCTCTTCGAGAATAGATATAACACTCAGTGCCTGGGCAACATTGCTCACCAAGCTATTCTGAGTAAGCATTACACCCTTAGAGGCGCCTGTTGTACCGCCGGTATACTGAAGCGCACAGACATCATCAAGTGTGGCCTTGTGAGCAATATAATTACTGCCACCAGCAAGTAAATCAGAAAAGCTGATATGACTACCCTTGGCCAGAGATGGGCGTTTACCCATCAGTTTCATGGCGCCACTGAGCAGCATGTTTTTTGGCTGAGGTAGCAGGTCAATTGGGCGGGTCACAATCACATGCTCGATACTGGTGTCAGGCAAGGCTTCGCAAAGGGTGTCGTAGAACTGATCCAATACAACAACAGCCTTGGCGCCAGAATCGTTAAACTGGTGGATCAGCTCGCGAACCGTGTACATTGGATTGGTGTTAACAATTACCAGACCGAGCTTCCAAGCGGCAATAACCACGATAGGATACTGAATCAGATTGGGCAGCTGCACTGCGATACGATCGCCAGCAACCAGCTTTAATTTCTTCTGAAAGTAACTCGCTACACGTCTTGCCAGCTGGTCAACTTCGCCATAGGTCAAGGTTTGCCCAATACAGGTATAGGCTGGATAGGTAGAGGAATCAGCAACAGCCTGCTGCCAAATCTCAAGGAGAGACTGACCGGGTAGCTCTGGTTGCTTACTGCCGATACCTGTCTTGTTTTGCGCCTTCAATACCGCGTCTTGAACCTTCATAGCAACATCTCTATTTATTATTGTTGTAGGCAAATTTCAAATTATTTTGTCCGCTTAGCGAGACAGCAAAGACATGCCCTTCTCGAGGCCACCCAGTGTCAGCGGAAACATTTTATCGTCAACCAGCTCTTTTAGCATCTGAATTGAGGGCGTGTACTCCCAATACTTTTCCTGCACAGGGTTAATCCAGATAAGCTTCTCAAAGGTCTCGGCCATGCGGTGCATCCACACTGCGCCAGACTCTTCGTTGTGGTACTCAACACTGCCGCCAGGACTGGTTACTTCATAGGGTGCCATAGAGGCATCGCCCACATAGATCACCTTATAATCAGCCGAGTATTTATTCAGTAAATCGAAGGTAGAAATTTGCTCTTCGCGACGGCGATTATTGTCCTTCCACACATAGTCGTACATGCAGTTATGGAAGTAGAAATACTCGAGATGTTTGAATTCGGTTTTAGCCGCCGAAAACAGCTCTTCGCAGAGGCGCACATAGGGATCCATCGAACCGCCCACATCAAAGAAGATAAGTACCTTCACCGCATTGCGACGCTCGGGGACCATTTTGATATCCAGTATACCCGCATTACGCGCCGTACAGCGAATAGTGTCATCCAGATCGAGATGATCTGCAGATCCCTCACGGGCAAACTTGCGCAGACGACGCAGGGCTACCTTAATATTGCGAGTGCCAATTTCAACAGAGTCATCTAGGTCTTGATACTGTCGCTCATCCCAGACTTTAACCGCAGTGCCCTTGCCTCCCGGACCGCCAATACGCACGCCCTCGGGATTAAAACCGCCATGGCCAAACGGAGAAGTACCATTGGTACCCACCCATTTATTACCGCCCTCGTCGCGCTCTTTTTGCTCTTCAAGGCGTTTTTTAAACTCCTCGATCAGCTTTTCAAGCCCCCCTAGGCTTTCAACCTTGGC
>CAJJAS010000143.1 GCA_905182245.1 gamma proteobacterium HTCC2207
GTAAGTCCCTTTGCCGCCAATATCTACATGTCGATTCTATGGGATTTTGAACAGGGGGCCCAAGCTTTGGAAGGGCTGAGTCTCGCGATCGGCGTTGCAGTTCGTCGGCCCTTGATTGAGATGGGGTTAGAAGACGTTAGGTTAAAGTGGCCCAACGATATCTATATAGGTAACAAAAAGCTTGGCGGTATTCTGCTCGAGATGATCGGTGACCCTGCGGGTCATTGCTCGGTGGTTATAGGCGTGGGAATCAATGTCTCAATGCCGGCGTCGATTGCAGTTAATATCGATCAGCCTTGGACGGACTGTTGTTCGGAGTCCGATGCACCAATTGCTCGCAGCAGGCTGGCTGCCCTGTTAATCGATAATATATTCGATATTCTGAATGATTTTGAAAGTCTGGGTTTCGCGGGATATCGCGACGAATGGCAGGAGGCTGATGCTTTTAAAGGGCTGCAAGGGACTATTAGTACTCCCCGAGATTCAGTCTCTGGCACCGTGATTGGTGTCGATAACAGCGGCGCGGTACAGCTCAAACTGATAAGCGGAGCAGTTAAGTCTTTTATAGGCGGCGAACTTAGCCTGAGGTTAGCAAAATGATGTTGCAAATTGATGTTGGTAATACCCAAACTAAGTGGCGTGTTGTAGATGGGGAGTCCATTTGCTCGAGAGGCTCTCAAGACACAGCATCCCTAATTAAAAGCGAGCTGGATCTATCCGCCGGAGAGGGAATCACTGAAGCCAGGCTCTCATCTGTTGCAGACAGTCGTGTTGCCCAGGCAATTAAAAACCAGCTAGCGACCCAGTTTAATATTGAACTCCAAGTCGCTACCGTGTCTGCCAGTGCCGGCGGTGTTGCCTGTGGCTATGAAGATATGCGCGCTCTCGGTGTCGACCGATGGCTGGCTCTGGTTGCAGCCTATCAACTATATCAGGGCGCGGTTCTAGTGGTGGATGTGGGTAGTGCCATGACTCTAGATCTGGTGTCACCTGACGGCCAGCATGTGGGTGGTTACATACTCCCGGGTTTGCGGCTAATGCGCGAAGCTCTGTGGCGCGGCACTGAAAAAGTGAAGTCAGACCCAACAGTTGAATCCATAGATACTATTAATATGCTGGTGCCTGGTGCAGTCACCGAAGATGCGGTTAACAGAGGATGCCTGCTAGCAGCTGTCGCCACAGTAGAGAAGTTAGCCTCCACCTACCCGGCAGCAGTCGTCATTACTGGCGGTGACGCACTCCCATTAATTGAGGCCCTATCCCTCAAGACCGACCATAAGCCTGACTTAGTTTTAGCGGGCCTCGGTACTTTAGGCGTAACTCTGGAACCCGCTTAATGAGGTGGCTACTGCTTTTGGCGCTGCTCGCCAACGCCCTGTTCTTTATCGCCCAGTCTAATAAGCAGACTGATAGTGTGGAGACCTTAGAATCGGCAGAGCCTCAGGTAATAGATTCGATTCCAGCTCTCCGACTGCTAGCCGAACTCAGCAGCTCTGGCATTAGCCGCCCTCAAGGCGGTAGATGCGAAATTATAGGTCCCTTTGCAAATGCGTCCGAGCTGGAAACCGTTAAAGCCAAATTGGCCGCTGAGGGATTTCCGTCTTACCAAATACCCACCGCTCCACTACAAAACACGCCATTTTGGACCCATATTGCCCCCCAAACTGACCCCGCAGAGTTGATTGAAATGCTAGATAGTTTGCGAAAGGCGGAGATTGAAAGCTATTTACTTATGTATGGGGACTATCTGGGGTCAATATCGTTAAAATATTTCACCGATAGCGCTGGGGCAGCGGAATTTGTCCGGCAGCTTGCACAGCTAGGCGTTATCGCCGAAGTGATTGATTTGTCTAATAAAAATTTAAATCTATGGCTAAAAATTCCGCTGAAATCGGGCCTTTTCGTACCTGACTGGTTAAATGTAGACCATCCAGATAAAAAAACACTAAAAGATAACTGCGATAAGGTTGCTAATGGCGCTCAGTTTCACTAAAATCGCGCACCGTTATTGAGATGCTGGCGTAGCTCAGTTGGTAGAGCAGCTGACTTGTAATCAGCCGGTCGGGGGTTCGACTCCTCTCGCCAGCTCCATTTTTCGGGACCGCCCTTTTTGGCACCGCTTGTTATTGTTGGCATTATGTTGACAATTTCATGCTGTACCCCGAAAATAAGCGGCCATTTTTTGGGGGGATTCCTGAGCGGCCAAAGGGATCAGACTGTAACTCTGACGCGAAAGCTTCGGTGGTTCGAATCCACCTCCCCCCACCATATAAGCAGGTAAGTCGTGTTAGTAGTGTTTAGGTATCGGCTGTAGAGTTTGTGAGCGCTATTAATAAGGTTGTATTGCGGGCGTTGTGTAATGGTAAGACCTCAGCCTTCCAAGCTGATGATGCGGGTTCGATTCCCGCCGCCCGCTCCATGAAAGGATCAGGCTTTTGCTCATATAGCTCAGTCGGTAGAGCACTTCCTTGGTAAGGAAGAGGTCACCGGTTCAAATCCGGTTATGAGCTCCATATTTTCCTAAAAGAGCATCGCTCTTTTAGGTTGAGTAAGAAGAAGTATTAAGAGTGATTGTTATTTAACGATTAGGTTTAAAGTTCAGGGCATTAGTTGTAACAGTTAATAGCCCGCTAATGTTCCGTTGAGGAGATGCTGAGATGGCAAAAGAAAGATTTGAAAGAAATAAGCCCCACGTAAACGTCGGCACCATTGGTCACGTTGACCATGGTAAAACTACATTAACAGCTGCGATCACGCGAGTCTGTGCAGAAGTTTGGGGCGGAGAAATGAAAGCCTTCGACCAGATTGACAATGCACCTGAAGAGCGCGAGCGCGGTATCACTATCTCAACAGCACACGTTGAGTATGATTCCCCTATTCGTCACTACGCCCACGTAGACTGCCCAGGCCACGCCGATTATGTTAAAAACATGATCA
>CAJJAS010000144.1 GCA_905182245.1 gamma proteobacterium HTCC2207
TATATTTGCTGGTCAGGGCACCCATGGCGTCAAACATACCGGCCATAGACCAGTGCATATCTTCAGAACCACCGGCCAGCAAAACATCTTGCTTACCCAGTTGGATCAGCTCAACCGCATGGCCAATACAATGTGCACTGGTGGCGCAGGCCGAGGCGATAGAATAGTTAACGCCCTTAATTTTAAACGGGGTGGCAACACAGGCAGAAACGGTGCTTGCCATAATTTGAGTGACCCGATAGGGGCCAGCACGCTTGATGCCGCGCTCGCGCATAACATCAATAGATTCAGTGAACATCTCACCAGAAACGCCACCGGAGCCCATAACTAGGCCTGTACGCGGATTAGATACCATCTCTGGAGTAAGACCTGCATCGGCAATAGCACGATCGGTCGCTATATAGGCGTAAGAGGCTGAAGGGCCCATGAAACGGAGAACTTTACGATCGATATGGTCTTTGGGGTCTATATCGAGAACAGCGCCAACATTACAGCGCAGGCCCATTTCGGCAAAGTCTTCACGGTGGCGAATACCTGAGATGCCATGTCTCAGAGAATGGGCGACAGACTGTTTGTCATTGCCAAGGCAGGATACAACACCAAGACCGGTAATTACTGCACGTTTCATCGGTAATCCTTTTCAATTGGATGGGATACTAAATGCTGCGGCTTACTTTACGCTATCTGCAGGTAATAAGTTTAGACTTAGAAGTTGTCTGTGCTTTCAAAAAGACCAACTTTCAAATCCTTCGCAGAATAAATTTCGCGTCCATCCACTTCAACCGTGCCATCGGCAATGCCCATAATCAATTTACGTTGAATAAGGCGGGTGAAGTCAATTTTGTAGGTAACGGTTTTGGCTGTGGGTAGAATCTGACCAAAGAATTTCACGTTGCCAGCACCTAGGGCGCGACCGCGGCCTTTGTTACCGTTCCATACGAGAAAGAAACCAACCAACTGCCACAGGGCGTCGAGGCCAAGGCAGCCAGGCATCACAGGATCGCCTTCAAAGTGGCAATCAAAGAACCATAGGTCCGGAGTGATATCGATCTCAGCAATAATTTGGCCTAGACCATGCTTGCCGCCGTCGTTATTGATCTCAACAATGCGATCAATCATCAACATGTTTGGGGCTGGGAGTTTGGCATTACCTTCGCCAAATAATTCGCCGCGACTGCAGCCTAAAATTTCTTCTCGGTTGTATGAGGATTTGGGCTTAAAAGTCATAGGTTCCTTTGCGGTTAAGTCTAAGGCTCGCATCGTACCCAGTAATCGGACTGCCATCAACTATTTAACCAAGGTCGAATAGTTGTGCATACTATGAGAACCTGAGTAGTTGTTGACTACGCAGGACATTTTGGGTTGACAGTTCGCCCCTCTCTCCCTAGCATTCGGGCCTACCAATTATTGAGCTTAGCTTGGAATAGATGCTGTCTTTTCACCGTGCCGTTGAAGAAGAATTTTCTGCAGTCAATAAAATGATTGTAAGCCAACTCCAGTCCGATGTCGGGCTTGTGGAGAATATCGGCCATTATATAGTGGACTCTGGTGGTAAACGGCTGCGTCCTGTTGTGGTCCTACTCAGCGCTCTGGCCAATGGCTACAAGGGTTCACAGCATATTCAGATGGCTGCGGTTATTGAATTTATTCACACGGCGACGCTGCTGCACGACGATGTTGTTGATGTTTCGGCCCTGCGTCGCGGTCGTGAGACAGCCAATGCTCAATGGGGCAACGCCCCCAGTGTGTTAGTAGGCGACTTCCTTTACTCACGCGCATTCCAAATGCTAGTGGCTATTGCAGATATGCCAATCATGGGCGTTATTGCAGATGCCACCAATGTAATTTCAGAGGGTGAAGTTCAGCAGATGGCTAATGCTGGCAATGCGAACATCAGTGAAGAGACTTACTTTGAGGTTATTTACCGCAAAACAGCGAAATTATTCGAGGCGGCCGCTCAGA
>CAJJAS010000145.1 GCA_905182245.1 gamma proteobacterium HTCC2207
CGTATTAAAACAGTGGCGCCCAATGCCAGTGAAGTGGAGCTACGCCTGTCCACCATGCCCACCGCCTTTGGTGAAAAGCTGGTGATGCGAATATTCGATCCCGATGTATTGCTGCGCAATTTTACTCAGCTGGGGCTGGTGGCTGAAGACTTTGAGCGCTGGCAGGCCATGACCAAACGTGCCAATGGTATTGTGCTGGTTACTGGGCCCACGGGTTCAGGTAAAACCACTACCCTCTATTCCACCCTTAAACACCTCGCCGTGGAATCTGTAAACGTAAGCACCATCGAAGACCCGATCGAAATGGTGGTCGATGCCTTTAATCAGAGCCAGATTCAGTCTGCTATCGACTTTGATTTTGCCGCTGGTATTCGCACCCTTATGCGCCAGGACCCAGATATTATTATGGTGGGTGAGATTCGTGATCATGAAACGGCGGAGATGGCCGTGCAAGCTGCCCTAACTGGACATCTGGTATTGTCCACTCTGCATACCAATGATGCGCCCACGGCCATTAGTCGACTGCTGGACCTTGGTTTGCCCACCCATTTACTTAAGGCCACCTTAAATGGTGTTATGGCCCAGCGTTTGGTGCGAACCCTGTGCACAGCCTGCCGCAAAGAGACCGCACCAGATGCAGAAACCTGGGCTGAACTCACTCGCCCCTTTGCCACGCCCATGCCAAAAACAATTTATCAGCCTGGGGGCTGTCTTGAATGCCGCAACACAGGTTATGCTGGGCGTCAGGGTGTCTACGAAATTATGCCCCTAACAAATGCACTGCTCAGCGAGATCAGTGCAGATACCGATATTCAACAAATTCGCCAGGCAGCGGTTAAACAGGGAATGAAACCGTTGCGTCTTGCTGGTGCCGCAAAAGTCGCAGAAGGAATTACCTCAATAGAGGAGGTAATGCGCGTTACTCCAGAGCTTGGTCGCTAAAAAACCAACCTATGTCCCTGAAAAATGCCCCTGTTCCTCTGTCGTTAACGGCCATACCCCAGGCACCCTGGTTACAGCAACGCCTCGAAAAAGATGCGGTCTTTGCCGAGCAGTTTGCTCTGGTCTGGGGCTGCAGTGATTTTGTCGCCGAGCAGTGCAGTGCCAACCCCGCGCTATTTCAGGAGCTTGTTGAAAGTGGCGATTTAGCCCGCAGCTATTTAGTTCACAGCTATAGTGACGACACCTACCTCCAGCGCCTTCAGCAACAGCTTATCCAGAGCTCTTCTGAAGAGATCACTGAAGAAAAGCTAAGCCAGCAGCTCAGAGTTTTCCGTCGTCGCGAAATGATTCGTATTGTGTGGCGAGATTTTACCCGCAGTGCGCCCATGCTCGAAACCACTAGAGATGCCACTCTATTAGCCGAGGCCTGCATTGTTACCGCCCTGGACTTTCTGCACAGGATCACCTGCGTTGAACTTGGCACCCCTGTGGCTAAGTCAGGTGAAGAGCAGCGACTCGTTGTTATCGCCATGGGCAAAATGGGTGCCTACGAGCTGAACATATCCTCGGATATCGATTTAATTTTTGCCTATCCTGAATCGGGAGAAACTCAGGGCGCTACCCGCAGTATCTCCAATCAAGAATTCTTTATTCGCCTTGGACAAAAACTGATTGCCGCTCTGGATCGTCAGACCGCCGATGGCTTTGTTTTTCGGGTTGATATGCGACTTCGGCCCTACGGCCAGAGTGGCGCCCTAGTACTCAATTTCGCGGCCCTTGAAGAATATTACCTAACCCAGGGGCGCGACTGGGAACGCTACGCCATGATTAAGGCGCGAGTGGTGGCTGGTGAGCCAGCCGATGCCCAGTATCTGCATGCCATGTTGCGGCCATTTATCTATCGAAAATACTTGGATTTCGGGTCCATCGAATCCCTGCGGGATTTAAAGCGTGCCATTAACCGTGAAGTTTCGCGAAAAGGTATGCAGGACAATATTAAGCTGGGGCCCGGGGGTATTCGCGAAGTCGAGTTTATCGCCCAGACATTGCAGCTGATTCGCGGTGGTCGTGATGTCCGACTGCAGACTCAGTCTCTGCAGGAGGCTCTAGAGTTACTGGCCGCCGAGCAAATAATTGCAGCGGACGAACAGCAGAGTCTTTGGCAGGCCTACGAATTTCTGCGCAATACCGAGCATGCACTGCAGGGTATTGCCGATAAACAGACTCAGGAATTACCTCAGGATGCGCTCGGTCAGCAGCGAGTTGCGTTGCTACTCGGCTGTGCAAACTGGACGGACTTTTACCAGCAACTGCAAATTCACCGCGATCATGTGCGCAGTAGCTTTGCCGACATTATTTCAGAGGGACCGGCACCGGCCGATGGATCCACTGTCAGTGGCGACAATATCTGGCAGCAGAATCCCGATGCAGAGGCTATCTTGGAGCACCTACACGAGCTGGGTTATCAGCAGCCCCAGGAAGTGGCCGCGCAGCTGGCGGGATTTTATCAGAGCCGGCTGGTGCAGAATCTCGATGCCTTGCCGCGCACTCGACTCGAAGGGTTGCTGCCCAAGCTTACGCAGGTCTGTGCAGCTCGCGCTGACAACAGTCTGACTCTGGGCAGAACACTGGGTTTGATTCAGGGGGTTCTCCGTCGCAGTGCTTACCTTGCGTTACTCGCCGAAAATCCTCAGGCCCTTGAACAGTTGGCGGTGCTCTGTGAGCGCAGCAGTTGGATTGCCGATGAGCTGGCAGCCTATCCCGCGCTGCTAGATGAATTACTTGATCCACGCTCCCTGTACACAGCGCCCAACAAGCAGGTGCTTCGGGATCAGCTGCGCCAGCAGATGTTGCGTATTCCCGACGAAGATCAAGAGCAACAGATGGAGGCCATCCGCTATTTTTGCCGCTCCTATACATTGCGTGTTGCCGCCTGCGAGCTAATGGATGTGCTGCCTCTAATGCAAGTAAGCGATTACTTAACTTGGATTGCCGACGTGGTAGTTGAGCATGTGGTCAATGTTGCCTGGCAGCAACTAACGGCCACCTATGGGCAGCCTCAGGTGGCTAAAAGCCTTGGTGAGGAGAGAAGCAGTCACAATCTAGATACTCCTAATTTAGATACTCCTAATCTAGATACCCAGACCCCAGGGTTTATTGTCGTGGCCTACGGCAAGATGGGCGGCATTGAACTAGGGTACAAGTCAGATTTGGATTTGGTGTTTATCCATAACGCCCAAGCTAATCAGGTTACCGATGGCCCGCGCAGTATTGATAACAGCACATTTTTTATGCGTCTGGGTCAGCGCATTATTCATCTACTATCTACCCCCACCCATTCTGGCATCGCCTACGAAATTGATATGCGTCTGCGACCCTCAGGGAATTCCGGCATGTTAGTGGCGTCGTTAATCGCTTTCGAAAAATATCAACATAAGGGTGCCTGGACCTGGGAGCATCAAGCTTTAGTTCGCTCCAGGGTGGTTGCCGGGGACCCTAATTTGGCGGCGGACTTCGATAAAGTCAGAGACCAGGTTCTTCGGCAGCCAAGAGACATGCAATCTCTGGCCACTGAAGTACAACAAATGCGTGAAAAAATGCGTAAACACCTAGGTCGGGGCACTAAAGATGGCAAATTCTCCCTCAAGCAAGGCACTGGAGGTATCGTCGATATTGAATTTATGGTTCAATTTGCAGTCTTGGCTTGGTCCCACGACCATCCCTCGCTTACTCGCTGGAGCGACAGCATCCGCATAATAGAGTCATTGGCTCAATGTGGCTTGTTAGAAGAGCAAAACGCCCTCCAGCTGATCGACGCTTACAAGAGCTTCCGCATTGCAGGCCATCGCTTACAGCTACACAATCAGCTGGTGGAAGTAGCTGTGTCGGAGTTTGTTGAGGAAAGGAAAATCGTGGTGGACCAGTGGCATACATTTTTTAGTAACAGTTAAATAAAAAGAGGAATAGGTCGATGTCATTTTCGGACCGCGATGGTTTTATCTGGATGGACGGCAAGTTAATTGATTGGCGCGATGCGCAGGTGCATTTTTTAACGTCGTCTCTGCATTATGGCAATGCAGTTTTTGAGGGTATTCGTGCCTACGAAACCGAACAATCAGGCACCTGCATCTTTCGTCTAGAAGACCATATTAAACGTCTGTTTAATTCGGCAAAAATTTTGCATATGAGCCTGCCTTTCACCCAGCAGGAAATCTGCGACGCTCACCGGGAAGTGGTTCGCGCCAACAACCTGGATGCGGCTTATATTCGGCCCCTCGTATTTTTGGGCTCTGAAGGCATGGGCCTGCGCGCCGAGGGTCTCAAGATTCATGTGGGTATCGCCGCATGGGACTGGCCTTCTTATATGTCTCCAGAAACTCTGGAGACTGGCCTCAAGGTTCGCACCTCGTCTTATACTCGACACCATGTGAATATCACCATGGTTAAAGCTAAGGCCAGCGGCAACTACATCAACTCGATGCTGGCTCTGCGTGAAGCATTGGATTCCGGTTGTGACGAAGCCATCATGCTCGACCCAGAGGGCTATGTAGCCGAGGGCAGTGCGGAAAACTTCTTTATGGTTCGCGACGGTGTTATTTACACACCAGATCTAACCTCCTGTCTCGACGGACTGACTCGTGACACAGTCTTTAAATTAGCAGCGGATCATGGCATCGAAGTGCGTGAAAAGCGCATCTCCCGCGATGAGGTTTATATTGCCGACGAAGCATTTTTCACCGGTACCGCGGCAGAGATCGTGCCCATCCGTGAATACGATAGTCGCATTATCGGCACCGGCAAACGCGGACCCGTTGCGACCACATTACAGGCGGCCTACTTTGATCTTGTGCGCGGTAAGAACGCTAAGTACCAAAAATGGTTAGCGCCAGTTGCCAAGTAGCTGCTTGTTATAAAAGGCCAAGTAGCGGGCTGTTATAAAAGGCAAAGTAGCCTAGTATTAAACAAAGGCTCTAGATTGCGAGCTTGAAAAAATGTTAGACCAATGGAATTATTGTTATGGCGAGTTCTACCGCTAGGGAAGTTGTTAATGTCCTGTGCATGAAATGGGGCACTAAATATTCAGGGGACTATGTGAATACACTGTATTCCATGGTTGCACGGAATATGACCAGAGACTTTCGTTTTATCTGTTTGACTGAAGATGGATCTGGATTAAACGATAAAGTCGAAGTATTCCCCCTGCCTGAACTGTCCGTTGATCTGGCTGGTCCAGAGCGTGGCTGGAACAAGCTGGCAGTATTTGCAGAGACGCTGTATGACCTCAAAGGTATGGTGCTCTGTCTCGATCTCGATCTGATTATTACGGGTAGCCTGGACGATCTATTTGATTACCCCGGCGAAGTCATGATTATTAAAGACTGGATTAAAAAAGACGGTACCGGTAATTCATCGGTCTATCGTTTTGAAGTAGGCGCCCATCCAGAGGTGCTTGCCGAGTTTGAAAAATCGTTTGCTCATATCAAAAAGACCCATCGCAATGAGCAGGAATATCTGTCTGCAGCGCTGATGGCAAAAAATGCACTGGTCTACTGGCCCGATCATTGGTGTCGCAGCTTTAAGCGCCACTGCATCAAACCCTTTTCACTCTTTATTGCCCGTGAAACCGAAATGCCCGCAGACACTCGCGTCCTCGTATTTCACGGTAAGCCTGATCCCCACGAGGCGATTGCCGGTGTGAGCGGAAAATGGTATCGACGCTTCAAGCCTGCCACCTGGGTTAACGACCACTGGCATTGAATCGAAATTAACCCTCAACCGTCAGGAGACTTAGTTGAGTATTACAGGGAACGTAAAGCAGGTAATGTGCATTAATTGGGGTACTAAATATGGCCCCAAATATATCAACCGCCTCTATGGCATGGTCGCGCGGAATATCAGTCCGCCCTTTACTCTGACCTGTTTCACCGATCATTCCTCGGGTATTCGCTCCGAGGTCAATGCGGTGCTATTGCCGCCATTAGACTTTGATCTACCCCTTACCAAAAAAGGTATCTGGCCTAAGTGCCGCCTGTGGAATGAGCAGCTGGCAGACCTTACTGGCCCCGTCTTATTTTTAGATTTAGATCTGGTAATTACCAGTAATCTGGATAGCTTCTTTGATTATGGTGATCCCGAAGATGTGATTCTTGCACGCAATCCAAGCAATCCGTTAGAGCGATTGGGGCAGACATCGGTGTATCGTTTTCCGGTTGGAAAATTACTGCCGTTGCTGGAAAATTTCGCCAAGTCGCCATTAGAAATTGCTGAGAAATATAAATACGAACAGCGTTATGTCACTAACCATGCGCCCGGGGGTATTAAATTTTGGCCGAAGAATTGGGTACTGCACTTTCGTCAAAAATGCCGCCGAACTTTTCCGCTAAATTATTTCAAAGTGTCCAAGCTGCATAAAAAAGCCAAGATAGTAATATTTCCCGGAGACCTTAATCCGCAGGATGCAATCGATGGGCGCTATCATGAAGAAGAGGCAGTAATGTCGCCCAAGGAACATATCTTGGCGGGCCTTCGTGGTCAGCGGCCGCGATCATTAATGGCTCATTTGCGGCATTTTATTTTACCGACGTCCTGGGTTGAGCGTTTCTGGAAAGAATAGTCTGTCATTCATAACAAGACTTTGATAACTTGCTGCCAATCTTCACATAGTTATCCTCACTCCTCTATTGAGATCCGAGATTTTGAGTCGAATTATTTACAGCGCTATTTTTTATCTGCTAACGCCGATCATCCTGCTACGTTTGCTGTATCGCGCATTAAAGGCGCCGGCCTATAGAAAACGCTGGGCAGAACGATTTGGATTTCCCGTTTATGCCGAGTCGACAGCAGATTTTATTTGGTTGCATGCTGTATCGGTGGGAGAGACCCTGGCCGCAGTACCCCTAGTAAAAACCCTGCAAGAAAAGTACCCCCAGCACCGACTCATGGTGACCTGCATGACCCCCACAGGCTCCGAGCGCATTAAAGCGGCCTTTGGTGATTCCGTTGACCACAGTTATATGCCCTACGACACACCGGATGCGGTGGCGCGATTTTTGAATCGCCTAAAGCCCAAAATGTTAATTATTATGGAAACTGAGCTTTGGCCAAATACTATTGCTGCTTGCCAGAGTCGAGATATCCCGGTGATATTAGCTAATGGCCGACTGTCTGCTCGCTCTGCGACGGCTTATCAAAGCATTAGCTCTTTGGTTCAGCCTATGCTCTCAGGAATATCGGC
>CAJJAS010000146.1 GCA_905182245.1 gamma proteobacterium HTCC2207
GACGCCAGTCGGCAGGCACATTTTCGTGGCTGGCCAGACGGTCACGCATCTCATGGTCTCGGGGATTGTCGCTAAATAATGTCCGCTGTTCGAGGGACATCAAAATAACCGAGAGGGTGTCTTCCCATCCACTGATAAACGTACCCGCACCCTGGCGACTAAATAGAAATTCAAAGTTGTTGGTGACGCTATCCAATGTGGCTTTGTTAATGGTCTGGTTAAACAGGCCAACCCAGCCGCGATTGACCATCAGGATATCGTTGGACTCGTTGAGCACGATAGCGGGGTATGGGTCGAGCGCCTTGAGGGACATGGTCATTGTTTTGCGCAACCACTTTAGCTCGGGAGCATGAAAGTCTAGCTCGCCGGTGCTGGGCAAAAAGCCGGCTGCGATGAGTAAATGGTTGGTGTCACGCTGCCCGAGCTCTAGGGCCGTGGCTATATCCATGGCGATCGTTTGACTGGGACGGCTGCTGCCATTTTCGAGGCGGCTAATATGTCTCGGTGAGCTGTTAATTAGGTCTGCGAGCTGTTGCTGGCTAAAGCTATGCACGCCGCGCCAAAATTTCAGGAAACGGCCAAATGCTAGGCTGGTATCTGGCTCTTTGTCGTCTGAATAGGAGGTAGTAATTGGCTGCAACTCACAATGGTGTTGGACTGCAAGCATGGTAGTCATCCGTCCGCACAAGCACAACCTAATTGGGGCATGGTCAAGATCAGCTTTCGTGATGAGGCTGGCCGTTTAAACGGTCTTTTAGCCTGTTGATGCTCTCTCTAACGGACATTCTAACCGGGCATTCTAACCGGTCATTCAAACCGGACATAGCATGTCATGGTCATTGGGCGGCAGGTTGTTCAGACTGGTATCAACTTATTGCGCTGATATACAGGCGTTTCTATAGATTCCCCAACGAGGAGAGAGCTTATGCCACAGGTTATTAAGAAATCTGAAATTGAACAGTATATTGGCCATGTCTGTGAACCCACAGCTTGGTTCGAAGTCACTCAGGAGCAGGTTAATGAATTTGCCGAGTGCACCTTAGATCGCCAGTTTATTCATATTGATCCTGTCGCCGCAGCGCAAACGCCGTTTGGCGGCACCATTGCCCACGGCTTTTTGACTCTGTCTATGCTGTCTTACTTCTCTGAGAGCTATAACCTGCTCATCGAAGGCATTTATATGGGTGTTAACAAGGGGTTTGATAAGGTGCGTTTTGTTGCTCCGGTTCGAGTTGGCAGCAAGATTCGTTGTCATGCCACTGTCGCTGAGATCATTGAGAAGCGTCCTGGCCAGTACGATTTTAAAGTTGAAGTCTCGGTTGAGATTGAGGGTGGCGATAAGCCTGCTCTGGTTGCCGAGTGGTTAAGCGTTCAGATGGTTAAGTAATTACACTTTTAAGTAAGGGAAATTTAGCATGAGCATTAATTTTGAAGGAAGAGTCGCAATTGTGACAGGTGCAGGCAATGGCCTAGGGCGCTCTCACGCATTGGCACTTGCCGAGCGCGGTGCCAAAGTAGTGGTAAACGATCTTGGTGGCGCAAGAGATGGCACTGGTGCCTCTTCTGATGCGGCCATGGAAGTGGTTAGCATGATCGAAGCAGCGGGCGGCCAAGCGTTTGCCCACGGTGCCAATGTTGCCAACTTCGATGAAGTGCAGGATATGGTTGCTCAGGCAATGGAGAAATGGGGCCGTGTTGATATTTTGGTTAACAATGCCGGTATTCTTCGTGATAAGTCATTTAGCAAGATGGATCTGGCGGACTTTAAACTGGTGATGGATGTTCATCTAATGGGCTCTGTTAACTGCTGTAAGGCTGTATGGGACATTATGCGCGAACAGAATTATGGTCGTATTGTAATGACTACTTCTTCTAGCGGCATGTACGGTAACTTTGGTCAGACTAACTACGGTGCGGCCAAGATGGCGGTACTGGGCCTTATGAACACCCTGGTTCTCGAAGGCGGCAAGAATAACATTCATGTTAATGCTCTGGCACCCACTGCAGGCACGCGCATGACTGAAGATCTTATGCCTCCGGAAATGTTAGGTTTGTTGACGGCAGAATCTGTTACCGCAGCAGCCTTGGTTCTCTGTGATGAGAGCGCGCCAACAAGAACTATCCTCTGCGCCGGTGCTGGCGGATATGCTAAGGCTGGCATGTATGAGACTGATGGTATTTTCTTGGCCCAAGATGAGCAGAGCCCTGAAGCTATTGTGGCTCAGTGGGATGAACTCAGTGACCTATCAAATCATCAGCCTCTGGAATCCGGTGGCAAGCAGACTGAGAAGTTTTTGATGAAGGCGATGGCTGCGCTAAAAAAAGCGTAACTTAAAATTTTAATATTAAAAATAACAGCAAAATAATCTAAGGAAATCATTATGAAAGAAGCAGTAATCGTTTCAGCCGCTCGTACCCCAATCGGTAGAGCTTTCCGCGGTGCATTCAACAATCTTGAATCACCTTCTATGAGCTCTCATGCTATTAGTGCAGCAGTTGCTCGCGCTGGCGTTGATCCAGGCGAGATCGATGACTGCATTATGGGTGCTGCGATGCAGCAGGGCACTCAGACTATGAATCTTGGTCGTCAAGCGGCTATGGCTTCTGGCCTACCTGTTTCTGTTTCTGGTATGACTGTTGACCGTCAATGTTCTTCTGGTCTGATGGCTATTTCTATCGGCGCTAACAACATCACTAACGATGGCTGTTCAGTGATTGTTGCCGGTGGCTGTGAGAGCATCAGCTTGATTCAAAACGAAAAGTTCAATGTTCACCGTGTTGCCGATCCATTGGCCATGAAGCACGCACCTTTGATTCATATGCCTATGCTAGACACTGCTGAGACTGTTGCTAACCGTTACAGCATCTCTCGTGAAGCACAGGATGAGTACTCGGTTATTTCTCAGGCGCGTACTGCTGCTGCTCAAGAAGCTGGCCTGTATGCAGATGAGATTGTTCCTGTTACTGCTACTAAGCTTGTGACTAATCGCGAAACTGGCGAAGTGACTGAAGAAGTTGTAACTCTGGCTAAAGATGAAGGCAACCGTCCTGGTACTAACCTGGAAGGTCTTGCTGGTTTGAAGGCTGTTCGCAATGGCGGCACCATCACTGGCGGCAACGCGTCACAGCTATCTGACGGCGCAGCTGCTGTTGTTCTGATGGACGGCACTTTGGCTTCTCAGCGTAACCTTGAGCCACTCGGTGTGTATCGCGGTATGGCTGTTGCTGGTTGCGAACCTGACGAAATGGGTATTGGTCCGGTTTTCGCTATTCCTAAGCTGCTCAAGCGCAATGGTCTGAAGATTGAAGATATTGGTTTGTGGGAATTGAACGAAGCGTTCGCTGTACAGGTTATTTACTGTCGCGATAAGTTGGGCATTCCTATGGATCGTTTAAACGTTAACGGCGGTTCTATCTCTATCGGTCACCCATTTGGTATGAGTGGCGCGCGCATGGTTATGCACGCACTGATGGAAGGCAAGCGTCGCGGCGAGAAGTACGTTGTTATCACTATGTGTGTTGGTGGTGGTATGGGTGCTGCTGGTCTGTTTGAAGTACTTTAATTTTAAATTCTTGAATTAGAATTTTTTAGTTAAAAGTACGGTAGTAAATGTTAGAAAACGTCATCGGTTCATTTTAGAATCGGTGGCGTTCAGACACAGGGATTCCCCTATAAAACACGCTGTAAATAGGGCCGCTACCGGCATCCATGCCTCACGCGACACTCGCACATCCATGTGCAGCGTCCATGTAAGCTCAGATGCCGCGTCCATGCGGCATATGGTTTTATAAGGGAATCCCTGTGTCTAAACTTAATGCGCACCACTGCGATACTTAATAGGTTTTTTTGTTGAGAATATGTCACAAATGGTGATGCTAAGTTGGCTGTGAAAGTTGCTGAGGAGGACCGTGAGCAGCAGGGATGCTGCTCCAGAGCGTACACGGATGTATTTACAGCGTGTCCACCTCAGTAGCTTTTACAGCCAACGCGACCAAACTCCCTCCATGCGATAATAATAAGAAAGTAAAGGCCAGCCTGACATGAACAAAAATCTTAGCCGAAAAGTAGTCCTTTCCTTAGCAGCGCTATTTTTAGTGAGTGGTTGCGATCAGTCGCAACAAGCATCGCCAACCGTTAAATCGGAAGCAAGCAAATTCACTATAGCGGCCAATCAAAAATTCGCTGACAACCTAGATCTTGATCATCAGCAAGACTTCGAAGATGCAAGACGCGGAATGGTTGCTGAAGCACCTAACGATTCGGTGACTGCTGCCAGTGGCATACAAATTTGGGATGGGGCTGCCTATGATTTTATTCAGGGTGAAGCGCCAGACACTGTTAACCCAAGCCTATGGCGTCAGGCCAAATTAAATAATATTCGTGGACTATTTAAAGTCGATGAAGGCATTTACCAATTGCGCGGTTTTGACCTTGCCAACAGTACATTGATCAAAAGCGACAATGGCTGGATTCTGGTCGATCCGTTAACCACCTTGGAAACTACAAAGTCTGCCATGGACTTTGCAGAACTGCATCTGGGCAAGATCAATTTAACCGGCGTTATTTTTACCCATAGCCATGTGGATCATTTTGGTGGTGTGCTTGCGTTAATTAATCCGCAGGAAGCCGTGGCTAAGAATGTGCCAATTATTGCCCCGGTTGGATTTATGGCCGAGGCCACCAGTGAGAATATTATCGCCGGGCCTACCATGACCCGTCGCGGTAGCTATATGTTTGGCGATCTGCTCGAGCGGTCAGCGACTGGCCATGTGGATGCGGGTTTGGGTAAGCAGGTTATCTTTGGCAGCATTTCAATTCTTCCTCCTACCGTGGTAATCGATCAGCCTGAAAGCAGGATGGTTGTGGATGGCGTTGAGTTCGATTTTTATAATATGCCGGGTACTGAAGCCCCTGCGGAACTTACGTTTTATCTTCCCAAGTGGAAGGCATTCTGTGGTGCGGAAATTCTTAGTCATGTCATGCATAACGTGCTGACCTTGCGGGGCGCGAAGGTTCGCGATGCGTTGTTGTGGAGTGACTATATTGGGCAATCTATTGATCGGTTAGATGAGGTTGAGGTGTTCTTTAACAGTCATCACTGGCCTACCTGGGGTCACGACCGCATTATTACCCAGATGCAGCAGCAACAAGATATGTACAAGTTTACCCATGACCAGACATTGCGTCTGGCCAATATTGGTTACACGCCAAAAGAAATTGCCGAGCGCATAAAGCTGCCAGAAAGTCTGGCGGGTAATTTTCATCTTCGCGGCTATTACGGAACCCTGAGTCATAACAGTAAGGCGGTTTATCAGCATTATTTTGGTTGGTATGAGGGTAACCCAGCACAGCTTAATCCATTGCCGCCGGTTGAGTCGTCGGTGCGTTACGTTGAGTTTATGGGTGGTGCGGACGCTGTTCTTGAGAAGGCGGCTGTCTATTTAGAGAATGGCGAATATCGCTGGATTGGCGAAGTTCTTAACCATGTGGTTTTTGCCGAGCCGGATAATATGAAGGCGCGAAATATGTTGGCCGAGGCCTATCGTCAGATGGGTTATCAGGCTGAGTCTGGTCCCTGGAGAGATATTTATCTTTCCGGTGCTCAGGAGCTGTCGAAGGGTAAGGCGGACGAAGGGTTTAGTAAGCTGGGCTCTCGTGACTTTATTTTACAGGTGCCATTGATTGAGTTTATGAAGGTACTATCTGTCACCTTGGATGCAGATAAAGCGGCAGGTCAGAATTTAAAAATCAATGTGCTATTCAAAGAGCTTGATCAGAATTTTGTTCTGACGATTAGAAACTCAGTGATGCACTATTCTGAATTGCCCTATGATAAAAGTGCCGATGCCAGCGTTGTACTTACCCGTGAGCTGTTCTTTCAAATCCTGATGAAGCAGATAGGCATTACCGATCTATTGACCTCCGATGACTTAGAGGTGGAGGGCAGTGCATTAAAACTTATCAAGTTTTTCTCGCTGCTGGGAGAGTCGAATGACAACTTTAATATTGTTCTTCCGTAAACATTGGGCACAGTATGAATGTTATTGAAGCGCGAATAAAAAGCGCTAATGAAAAGCGCTAATGAAAAGCTCCAAAGGTATTTCTAGGGTAATAAGATAGCAGTCTGATTTAGTTCGAGCTGTTAGGTTAACGAATAATAAAAAATAATAATAAAAATAGGGATAGGCTCGATATGTCTACAACACTTTCTTCTACAAATCTTTCTTTTGCACAACAAAAATTAATCGAACTCAATGTCGAAGGCTATACCAGTTTGGTGGATGCCTTTGATCAATCCTGTGCTGAGTTTTCGGCAAGGCCAGCATTTCATTGTTTGGGGCAAACATTGTCCTATGCTGATATCGAAGGCTATAGCCGAAAATTCGGTGCCTTTTTGTCTGAGTCTTGCGGCTTAGTTCGTGGCGATCGCATTGCGATTCAGCTGCCGAATATAAATCAGTTTCCCATTGTGGCTTGGGGTGCGATGCGAATTGGGTTAATCGTGGTTAATACCAATCCTATGTACACCGCGCGTGAGCAGTTGCATCAGTTTAATGATTCTGGTGTCAAGGCACTGGTTGTACTGAGTGATTTGCTGCCGGTTACCGAACAGGTGGTACCGGACACAGGTATCGAAACTGTGATTGTGACCAATGCAATGGATATGTTGCAGGCGCATCCGCTGCCACAGTCAACGTTGCCCAACCTTGTGACCTTGCCCGATGCATTGGCACTAGGCGCGGACTTAGTTATGCCTGAAGTAACCATGAGCATGGATGATCTGGCAGTGTTGCAATACACCGGCGGTACCACCGGCCCGTCTAAGGGCGCGATGTTAAGTCATGGCAATGTTTTCGCCGGAAGACGTATGTCCAAGCTCAGTGTTTTTGAGGAGAGCGATGACGATGAGATTTTGATCGCTCCGATGCCGCTCTACCATGTGTTTGGCTTTACCATGAATATCATCGGCGGCTTTGTTGCTGGCAGCTTGTCGGTATTGGTGCCAGATCCGAGGGATGCCGATGCACTAGTGGCACTGATGCGACAGTATAAATTTACCAGCATGGCCAGTGTGAATACTTTGCTGCAAGGACTGATGAGTCACCCTGACTTTGACAAGATCGATTTCTCGGCAGTAAAAGGTATTATCGCTGGCGGTACGGCACTGGTTAAAGAGATTGCCGATGAGTGGCACGAGCGCACTGGCTCAAAGATTTTTGAAGGCTATGGCCTATCGGAAACGGCGGCGGTACTGACCTGTAATAGCCCGTCTAATAGACGCCTTGGCACTGTAGGCAAAAGCATGATTGCTCAGGAGATTAAGTTGGTTGATGATGCAGGGGCCAGTGTTGGCCATGACGAGCGCGGTGAAATCTGTGTTCGCGGTGCACAAATTATGCAAGGTTACTGGCAGCGCCCAGAGGCCACTGCAGAGGCGATTGATGCCGAAGGTTGGTTCCGTACCGGTGATGTGGGTGTGATGGGTGCTGATGGTTTCTTGAGCATTGTCGACCGTATCAAAGATATGGTTTTGGTCTCTGGATTTAATGTGTATCCGAATGAAATTGAAGATGTGGTTTATAGCCACCCGGACATTATTGAATGTGCAGTGGTGGGTATGAAGGATGATAAAACCGGTGAAGCGGTTAAGTTATTTGCGGTATCAACCAACCCAGCGTTAACCGAAGATGATATGAAGACCTATTGTCGTGAGCAGTTGACGGCCTATAAGGTGCCTAAGGTTGTGGTGTTCTCCGATGACCTACCAAAGTCGCCCGTAGGAAAGATTTTACGCAGAGAGTTGCGCGACTAGTTTTTAAGTAGCCCTAAAAATAATAGATGAGTAATCACGTGAAAAAAGATTCCACTAAGTACCTCCAGTCCAATGGCTTACGCATGGCTTACGAAGAATTTGGTGATCCCGCTGATCCTGCAATACTGCTGGTGGCTGGTCTCTATAATCAGCTGGTGCGTTGGCCGGTCGCTTTCTGTGAGCTACTTGTGGCTAAGGGCTTTCGGGTTATTCGGTTTGATAATCGGGATATTGGTCTCACCGATAAGATGGATGGGATTAAGGCGCCGACATTTCTCAGGCTGCTGCTTAAGTATTATTTGGGCGTTCCTGTTACTGCTCCCTACAGTTTAGATGATATGGCCGCTGATACTGTGGGTGTGCTGGACGCATTAAATATTAAGCAGGCGCATATCGTGGGAATGTCGATGGGTGGCATGATCAGTCAGCTGGTCACGGCAAAGTATCCGGATAGAATTCTGTCTCTAACCTCCATTATGTCTACCAGCGGTGAACGGGGTAAGGGGTTGGCGACGCTTAAAGTGATGTCCAGTATGGTCAAACCGGTAACCAAGGAGCGCACGGCGCTAGATAACGCTGCCGAGATTTGGCAGATGATTGGCAGTCCTACTTATCCAATGTCCGATGAAGATGTGCGGTCCCTAATTAAGGCAGAGCACAAACGCTCCAGTAACCCTGCGGGTTATATGCGCCAGATTGCGGCTATTCGCACGGCGCCAGGCCGGGGGAAGTTACTCAAAACTATTACTGCGCCGGTACTTATTATCCATGGCAACCAGGATGTACTGGTACCCGTGAGTGGCGGTATAGATACGGCTAAACATATCGCTCATGCGCAGTTAGAGCGGTTTGAGGGGATGGGTCATACCTTGCCTCATGCGCTGTTACCTAACTTTGCTGATTTGATTGCTGCTAATGCTGAGAAAGCACGCCTGTAGGCGCTGCTATTTATAGCATTCTAGACGGCACTTTAGGGACCATTCTAAACACCACCCTAAACACCACCCTGGGGTAGGGTTATAGGCTTCAGTTTGTGCTAATGTCATTGCAATATTAGTAAT
>CAJJAS010000147.1 GCA_905182245.1 gamma proteobacterium HTCC2207
TTCGATTTCGGCAGCCCCACCGCCTATCTCGCTCACAAACGCCTACAGCAACTGCAAAGCCAGTACAGCTGTACCCTAGACTACAAACCCATACTGCTCGGCGGCCTGTTTAAAGCCACCGGCAACATGTCCCCAGTAATGGTCGCCGCCAAAGGCAAATACATGATGGGCCAAGACTTACCGCGCTTTGCCGCCCTGTATCAGGTGCCGCTGAACATCAACCCACACTTTCCCATCAACACCCTAAACCTAATGCGCGGCGCCGTCGCAGCACTGGGCCAAGACCACTTCAGCGCCTACGTAGAAGCCGTATTTGACGCCGTATGGGTCAATGGAGAAAACATGGGTGAACTGGACGTGGTTGCTCGGGTATTAACCGCCGCAGGCCTCGATGCCCAAAGCATTATTGCCAGCACCCAAGACCCAGATGTAAAAGCAGCACTCATCAGTAATACCGAAGCCGCCGTCGCCAAAGGCTGCTTTGGTGCGCCAACCATGTTCGTTGGCAGTGATATGTTTTTCGGTCAGGACCGTATGCAATTCATAGAAATGGCCTTGCAACCGAAATAGAACCTAAACAAAAAGAAGAAAGACAAAAAGCCTGTAATAGAAAGGCATCAATAATAAAAATGAGCAGCACCAAACGGGGAACACCTATGTCATCGCGACTTATCTTTAGCGCACTACTACTGTTAGGCATGAGCGGCGCAGCAATAGCCGAGCCAACCGTAGTCAACGAACAGTCTATTTCAGACCCAGGCACAGAATGGCTTAATTACGGCCGCGGCTACAAAGAGCAACGCTTCAGCCCGTTAGATAAAGTGAATCGCGACAACGTCGACGAACTAGATCTAGCCTGGTCGTTTAAATTTGATACCGCCCGCGGTATGGAAGCCACGCCACTAGTACATAACGGCGTAATCTATGTAAGTACCGGCTGGAGCCATGTGCATGCACTAGACGCCAGAACCGGCGAACAGCTATGGCACTACGATGCCGAAGTCCCCAAAGACCACCTTATTAAAACTTGCTGTGGTGCAGTAAACCGCGGCGTAGCACTCTGGCAAGGCGATGAAGAAACAGGCCTACAAGTATTCTTCGGCACCTTAGACGGACGTCTAGTGGCCCTGAATGCCGAAACCGGCGAAGCCAACTGGGTAATAGAAACCACCCCAGACAACAGCAACTACAGTGTTACCGGCGCACCCCGAGTAGTCGACGGCAAAGTGATTATTGGTAACGGCGGCGCAGAACTTGGCGTACGCGGCTACATCACCGCCTACGACACCGCCACCGGCGACCAGCTATGGCGCTTCTACACCGTACCCGGTGACCCAAGCAAACCCCAAGAGCACCCTGCCCTCGACGCAGCGGTTAAAACCTGGGGTGGCGACGAATGGCACAAACTCGGTGGTGGCGGCGGAACCGTATGGGACTCCCTCGTCTACGACCCAGAACTAGACCTACTCTACATTGGCACAGGTAATGGCTCCCCGTGGAACCGTGACCTACGCAGCCCCGGTGGCGGCGACAACCTCTACCTTAGCTCCATCGTCGCACTGCGCCCCGATACCGGCGAATATGTCTGGCACTATCAGGTAACCCCCAAAGATAACTGGGACTACACCGCCACACAGCAGCTCACCCTCGCCGAACTAGAAATCAATGGCGAACAACGCAAAGTCATCATGCAGGCGCCAAAGAACGGCTTCTTCTATGTACTCGACCGCGTAACCGGCGAACTACTCTCTGCCGAGAAATTCGCCAAAGTCACCTGGGCCAGCCACATCGACATGGAAACCGGCAGACCCGTAGAAACCGAATACGCCGACTACCAGAGCAATGGCGGCAGCTACATCTGGCCATCGCCCTATGGCGCACACAACTGGCAGCCAATGTCGTTCAGCCCAAAAACCGGCCTGATGTACATACCCGCCCAGAACATCCCGCACTTCTTTAGTGCGCAAAAAACCGTTAAGTACAAGCTCAACCGCTGGAACACCGGCGTCGATCTAAACCAATCAAGAGACCCCAAAAGCTGGGTAGCCGGCAAAGCATCCGCCGACGCATTGATCTGGGGTGAACTCCTCGCATGGGACCCTGTTAAACAAGAAGCCGCCTGGAAAGTACATCACGACAAGCCAGCCAACGGTGGCGTATTAAGCACCGCCGGCGACCTCGTCTTCCAAGGTATGGGCACAGGCACATTCGCCGCCTATGACGCCGACAACGGCGATCGTTTGTGGCAGTACCAGTCCGACAGCGCAGTATTAGCCGGCCCCATGACCTACGAGCTAGATGGCGAGCAATATATCGCCGTAGCCCAAGGCAGTGGCGGTACCGTAATGCTAACCATCGGTGACGAGCTAAAGCGCAACAAGGTCAACCAAAACAAACTGCTCGTATTCAAGCTGGGTGACTTTGGTCAAACAGCCGACCTCGCCGACGAAAGCCTAGCCACCATATTGGCACTGGGCCACGAAGCGAATACCGATCCAGAAGTTATCCGCAAAGGTGAAGAACTCTACGGCCACAACTGCGGCTCTTGCCACGGCCTTAGCGCCAAAAGCAACTACGTAGTGCCAGACCTACGCTACATGAGCGAACAGACTCACATCGACTTCACCGGCATCGTGCTCGGCGGCTCAAGATCGCACAAAGGCATGGTCGGCTTCTACGAAACCAACACTTTAGAAGATGCCGAAGCCATTCACGCCTACCTGGACAGACAGCAACAGCGTCTACCAGAAATGCTTGAGATGACCTTTGCGCAAAAGATTGAGTACTGGGTGACCTATGGTTTAGCCAAGGTTGGAGAGCAGTTCCCAGGGTTGCTGAATGCAACTCGGGGTATGTCTTATTAAGTAAGTACACTTTATAAGTGCACCCTACTAAGTGCATCGTAAAAGGAAAAGGGGTGACTTGTGTTACCCCTTTTTTGTGTCTGGGATTTGGTAAAACTCTGCATAGGCAATAGCGGGATTGATGATTGGAACGCTTGGGATGTTTAGAACTCTTTCATGTCGAGCCAAGCGAGAGGTCTGTTTTGAGATTCCTCGTCGCTGCGCTCTGTCAGAATGACAGTTATAGGCTCGGGCGGGACGAAGGCCGGGCAATAGCGGGATGGATGATTGGAACGCCTGGGATGATTGGAACGCTTGGGATGTGTAGAACTCTGTCATGTCGAGCCAAGCGAGAGGTCTGTTTTGAGATTCCTCGTCGCTACGCTCTGTCGGAATGACAGTTATAGGCTCGGGCGAGACGAAGGCTGGAGCAATAGCGGGATGGATGATTGGAACGCCGGGAATGATTAGAACTCTGTCATGTTGAGCGAAGCGAGAGATCTGTTTTGAGATCCCTCGTCGCTCCGCTCTGTCGGGATGACATTGAAAGGCGGTCGCTCTGTCGGAATGACGGTTGTTTTAAGTCCCGGTAAACTTCGCAGGTCGACGTTCTGCAAAGGCATGTATGCCTTCTTGCAGGTCGTTGGACTCTAAGCTGGTCATCATGGTGTACATACCATTGACCATTAGGCTCTGCTGGTCGGTGAGATTTTCTGACTGGCGCAGAATAAACTTGGTGCCTCTTACGGCCATGGGTGAGTTGCTGGCGATGTCGTTGGCCAATTCTAACCCTGCGGCCATGGTGGCTTCGGCGGACTCGTATACATCGTTTACCAAACCAATTTTCTCGGCGCGGTCGGCTTTGATGTCTTTGCCGCTGTAAGCGAGTTCGGCGACATGGCCTGCGTTTAGTATTTTGGGTAGGCGTTGCAATGTACCTACGTCGGCCACGAGGCCTAGGCGGGTTTCGCGGACGCTGAAGACTGAACAGGCGCTGGCGATGCGGATGTCGCAGGCGGTGATTAGGTCTACACCGGCGCCTAGGCAGAAGCCCTGCACTACGGCGATTACGGGCAATGCGCATTCGGCAAGGGAGCTAATCGCAGCTTGAAATTTTTGCGTGTTGCCTAGCTGGCGAATATTGGCTTCGGCTTTGGAGCGGGCTTTGGCATGCTTGTGCGCACTTAGGCCGTCTTCGGCTAAATCGATACCGGCACAGAAGTGCTTGCCGCGACCGGCGAGAATGATTGCGCCGATCTCGGTGTCTTCGCATAGGGCATCTAGGGCATGGGGTATGGCTGACCAGAGCTCGGTGGATAGTGCGTTGTATTTAGGTTCGCGGTCAAGCCATACGATGCCTACCTGGCCCTGCTTTTCGATGCTTAATACGTTGGATGAAAAAGTCATTTTAAACTCCTATCTATACTTTGTTTACGATTAGCGGGCTGGGCCCGCTTTTCGCAATAAGGCCTACGCCTGTCTGTTGAGTGAGCGCATGGTCATCTTGGCGAGCTGTGACATGTGCACTTCGTCTGGGCCATCGGCTATGCGGCAGAACCTGCTAGTAGTCCAGATGTGGGCCAGCGGTGTGTCTTGGCATACGCCCATGCCGCCAAAGATTTGCATGGCGCGGCTGGAGACGTCTTCACACATTTTGGGGGCGACGATTTTGAGCATAGAGATGTCTTCTCGTGCGCCGTCGATGCCGTACTTGTCCATTTTCTCTGCGGCGGCTAATACTAGCAAGCGGCACTGTTCGATATCGCAACGACTGCGGGCGATTTCGTGCTGCACGCTGGTCTTTTTGCTCAGCTGCTCACCAAAGGCGACTCTTGCCTGGGCGCGTTCGCACATGAGTTCTAGGCTGCGCTGGGCCATGCCGACAAACATCATGGCGTACTGGAATCGTCCGGGTCCTAAACGGCCCTGTGCAATTTCAAAACCTCGGCCTTCGCCCAAAATTAGGTTGCTCACGGGTACGCGCACGTTGGTGAAGAGCATGTCGCCTTCGCCTCCGGGGGAGTGGTATTCGCCAAACACTTTGAGCGGACGAGACATAACTACGCCTGGGGTGTCTGTGGGTACTAGTATGGTGGAGTGCTGTTGGTGACGCGGTGCGCCTGGGTTGGATTTACCCATAACCAGCATTATTTTACAGGCGGAGCCGATGACGTTGGTGGTCCACCACTTGCGGCCGTTTAATACATATTCGTCGCCGTCGCGTTCAATTTGCAGTTCCATGTTGGTGGCGTCTGATGAGGCGACATCGGGTTCGGTCATGGCGTAGGCTGAGCGGATTTCGCCGGCCAATAATGGCTCTAACCATTGTTTTTGCTGCTCTGGGGTACCGTATTTGGCGAGTACTTCCATGTTGCCGCGATCAGGGGCGTTGCAGTTAAAGATCTGCTGCGACCAGGCCACTCTGGACATGGTTTCGAACATGGGGGCGATTTCTAGATTGGTGAGGCCTGGGCTCCAGGGTTTGTATTCTGCAGGTAGAAACAGGTTCCAAAGGCCCTGCTTTTTGGCTTCGTCTTTTAGACCCTGGTACCAATCTGGGTATTGCCATAAGTTGTTATGGTCGCCGGTGAATTCTTCGTACTCTTTTTCCCGCGGATAAATATGTTCATCCATAAACGTTTTTAAACGGTTGTTAATGTCTTCTGCTCTTGGACTAATTTCAAAACCCATCTTATTCTCCCCTTGCTTTTTTATTTACTGATGATGCCAGTAATTCTTTGCATTAGTTTATTCATACCGCCAATCCAACGGTCGTAGTTGGTGGCTTTATTGCGTATGTACTCGAGTACAACCGGGTGCGGCAGTATCAAGAAGCTTTCGTTACCTAGCTCTTCTACTACGGTGTCGGCGAGCTCTTCTGGTTCGATCATGCCGTCGTTAGCGGCTGCGGCTACGGCGTCGTTTTCTACGGCGGTCATGGCGGTGCGCACAGCCTGTGGGCACAGCATGGAGACCTTAATACCTTCATGTTTATGGTGAATGGCTAACCACTCGCCAAAACCAACGGCGGCATGCTTGGTAACACCGTAGGCGGCGCCGCCAATTTGGTTGAGCAGGCCTGCGGCCGATGAGGTGTTGAGGAAGTAACCGCCTCCCCTTGCGACCATACGCGGCACTAGGTGACGTGCGGCATAGACATGAGACATTACATTGATGTCCCAGATGGCTTGCCACTCAGCATTGGGTGAGTCGATGCGTTCGCCAAAGCCGACCCCTGCATTGGAGCAGAATAGGTCGATAGGGCCTATGTTGGCTTCGGTGTCTTCGATAACACGAATAATATCTTCTTCTTTGGCGACGTCGCTGCTCATGGCAACACCATTGACCATGGTGGCGGTCTCTTCGGCGTTAGCGAGATTAATGTCGGTGCAGACGATTTTCTTGGCGCCTTCGGCATGAAATCGAATGGCGAGTGCGCGACCAATGCCACTGCCGGCACCGGTGATTACTACGATCTTGTCTTGAAGTTCCAAAGGGTTTCTCCCGTTATTTGTTTTTATATTTTATTGAGTCACTGTATGCCGGTTAAATTAATTCGGCTTATATAAGCGCAGCTAAATGTTCTTTACGGAATGGCTTTAATTCGTCGTGGCGCTCGCCCTGCACCATATCTACCCAGGCTGGGTTGGAGATTAGTGCGCGGCCTACTGCTACTAGGTCAAATTCTTGTCCGTCCATGCGGCGCAACAACTCGTCGAGGCTTGCAGGGTCGGCTTCTCTAAAGGTGGCTTCGCCCGGTTTTGGGGTAAAGTCGGCATCTAAGCCTACGCTGCCTACGGTGATGGCGGGTTTGCCGGTGATCTTTTGCGTCCAGCCCGCTAGGTTTAAGTCGCTACCTTCAAATTCGGGTTCCCAGAAGCGTCTTTGCGAGCAATGGAATATGTCCACGCCGGCGTCCGATAATGGTATCAAGAAACGCTCTAGTTCTTCAGGTGTGATTGCTAGTCGTGCGGTGTAGTCTTGCTGCTTCCACTGAGACCAGCGCAAGAAAACGGGGAAGTCGGGGCTGACGACGGCACGCACGGCCTTAATGATTTCTACCGCAAAGCGTCCACGGTTTTCTAACGATCCACCGTACTGGTCTTCACGCTGGTTGGTGCCTTCCCAGAAAAACTGGTCGACTAAATACCCATGGGCGCCATGCAGCTCTATGGCGTCGCAACCAATGGCTTCGGCGTCTGCTGCAGCTTGGGCAAAGGCGGCAATTACGTCGTCTATGTCTTGTTGAGTCATGATATGGCGATTAACCTTGCCCGGTACGTTCATACCGGAGGGGCCATAACCTGGCACATCACCTTCGGGCATGGTGCCCGCTTTGCGCACTGCGCCTACATGCCATAGCTGGGGAGCAAATTTACCACCGGCAGCATGCACGGCATCGACGACTTTTTTCCAACCTGCCAGCCGTGCTTCACCATGAAAATACGGTACGCCGGGATAGCCACTGGCGCCAGGGTGCCCGATACAGGTGCCTTCGCTGACAACTAAGCCCACACCGCCTTCTGCACGACGACGGTAGTACTCGACCACGTTGTCACCGGGGATGTTGTCGTTGGGTGAGAAGTTACGTGTCATGGGTGCCATAACGATACGGTTTTTAAGCTGTAGGTTACCTAGCTGGAAGGGTTCGAATAGAGCGTTGTTGGCGGTCATAAATTCTCTTTTTATTATTGTGGTTTATATTGGCACTAATTATGTCAGGATACGGTGCTGGTGGCGACTGCTGTGTGGTTACTTGGGCTTTTTATCGCTCAAGGCCGCTTATGGCTCAGGGCTGTTTATCGCTAAGGGCTATTTATGGCTCAGGGCTGTTTCTAGTTCAAGGCCTTCTATGGCTCGGGGCTGTTTTCCTATGACCGGCGGGACGCGCTTTTTGCCATCCGATCCCCCTGAAATCAAATCGACTCCGATATACTCTGTGGCGTCGCATTGGGTTTAATATTGTCACATTCAATGCCATAATAAATGCCAGAGTCTCAACACCAAACATCCACATAATAATAATTAGATTTACGTCAGGGGCAAGTAATGACTAAGACCATCGAGTTCTTTCGAGTGCTTTACAACTTTATGAAGAGCGCTCCGACGCTGATCTTCTTTAAACCACCCAGTAACGATGACAAAACCTCATTGGGCCTGATGTTTCAGGACACGGCTGCGCGCTACCCAAAAAAGTCGGCCATTATCTTCGAAGGCACAGAGCTTAACTGGGCAGAGTTTAATGCGCTTACTAACCAGTTTGCTCATGGCCTTGCCCAGCAGGGTGTGCAGCGCGGCGACACGGTGGCGGTGGTTATCGAAAACCGTATCGAACTGCTGTGCAGTATTGTGGCGCTGGCTAAATTAGGGGCTGTGGCGGGCTTAATTAATACCGGCCTTACCGATAGACCTCTGGCTCACTGCATTAACACCATTGAGTCGAAGAAGTGTCTGGTGGGTGAAGAGCTTCAGGCGTCTATTGCTGGCGTTAAGGCAGAGCTTGGGCTGGTCGATGAAGACTATCTCTGGGTTGGCGATAAGGCGGCGGGTGGTAAGGTTCCTAGCTGGGCCATGGATTTTAGTGCAACCCTGCCTCAGATGCCGACAGACAATCTTCCCCAGACTCTTGAAATTTGCGCCAGTGAGGTTGCTCAGTACATCTTTACCTCTGGCACTACCGGCCTGCCTAAGCCGGTGATTATCCCTCACCGCAAAATTATGTCGGCACAGCCGCCGTTTGCAAAGGTGGGCTTTCAGGCCAAGCAGTCTGACCGCATGTATGTTTGTCTGCCGCTTTACCACACGACCGGCCTAATGCTGGGTGTTGGCAGCTGCTTTAATACCGGCGCTTCTATGTTCTTACGCCGCCGCTTTTCGGCCAGTAATTTCTGGCCTGAGGTGCAGCAGCACCAGACTACGCTGTTTATCTATGTGGGTGAGCTGTGCCGTTATCTGGCTATGCAACCGCCCTGCCCTGAGGAAAAAAACAATCCCATGCGCTCTATGCTCGGTAATGGTCTACGCCCGGATGTCTGGGGCGACTTTCGCAATCGCTTTGCGGTTAATCGTATCTGTGAAATTTACGGTGCCAGTGAAAGTAATGTGACGTTTCTTAATATCCTTAATAAGGATGACACCATTGGTACTAGCTCGGCTGACTTGCTGCTTGTGCAATACGATGTGGATGCGGATGAAATTGTTACCGACAGCGAAGGCAAGCTGATTGAAGTACCCCTTGGCGAAGCTGGTTTGCTGCTGGGCAAGATTGATGATCGCTATAAGTTTGACGGCTATAAAAGTAAAAAGGCCTCTGATGAGAAGGTGCTTGCAGATGTTATTGAGTCAGGCGATCGCTGGTTTAACACCGGTGATTTGGTGCGCCAGATTGATGTGGGCTTTGCTATGGGTCTGCCCCACTTTCAGTTTGTGGATCGTGTTGGGGATACCTTTCGCTGGCGCTCTGAGAATGTGTCAACCAATGAAGTTGGCGAGATTCTTAATGCCTGTGACCAGGTAGAAATTAGTAATGTGTATGGCGTAGAGGTTCCTGGTGCTGAGGGCAGAGCCGGTATGGCTGCCATTACGTTACTGGCAGGTGTTGAGTTTGATGCGCAGGCCTTTTCTGAATATGCCGAGCGAGAATTGCCCAGCTTTGCCAGACCGGTGTTTGTGCGAATTGAGGAAGAACAAGATACGACGGGCACCTTTAAGTTAGTGAAGGGTGCACTGAAGAAAGAGGCCTATCATTTGGATCAAATTGATCAGCCGGTGTATGTGAGAAAACCAAAGTCGAGCCAGTATGAATTACTCGACCCCGATTTTTATCAGCAGATACTAGCCAAAAGTGCAGGCTTTTAAAGACCCATTTATACAGCCTTTCTAATAGGACGTTTAAAACATGACTACAATGAATCTTGCCCTTAAAGACGGCATCCATATTCTGACCCTGACCAACGGCGATGATGACAATAGATTTACCACGCCTGTTGTTAAGGAGTATTTGGCTGCCCTGGATGCTGTTGAGGCTTATAAGGGCAACACTGCGCTTGTGCTTACCAGCGAGCACGAAAAGACATTTTCGACGGGCATTAATCTCGACTGGCTTACCCAGCAGGATCCTTCTGGAAGAACGGAGTTCTTGGTTGTGTTTGAAACCTTACTCTGCCGTTTTGCATTACTTCGCGCCCCTACTGTGGCCTGTATTAATGGCAATGCCTATGCCGGTGGTGGTATTTTAGCCGCGGCAGCAGACTACCGTATTATGCGTTCTGATCGCGGTCGTTTTTGTTTTCCGGAAGTGAATATTAATATTCCTTTTACTCAGATCACTAACGACATTGTGCATCTGCTACCCAACAAGCATGCCCTTAAAAATATGATGCTGACCGGGGTTGCCTATACTGGCGAGCAATGTGTCGAGCTCAATATTGTCGAGGGGATTTTTCCTACAGAAGAATTACAAGCTGCTGCCTTTGATCTGGCTAAAACACTCGCCAGTAAGGACCGCAACACTTACAGCACCATTAGAAATCTGATGAGACCGGCTATTTCGGCACATCTACAGCAACTAACAGATTCAAAATAATAATAACCAATTGGAGAAAACCATGGGTACCAAGCTATTTGATTTAACGGGAAAAGTTGCATTAGTCACCGGCGCGAGTCGTGGTATTGGCGAAGCCATTGCTAAGCTACTCGCAGAACAGGGTGCTCATGTGATTGTTTCGAGCCGCAAAATAGATGGCTGTCAGGTTGTTGCTGATGCCATTACTGCTGCTGGCGGCAGTGCTGAGGCCCTCGCTTGCCATGTGGGTAATATGAGTGATATTGAAGCCTGCTTTGCTCACATTAAACAGATGCATGGCAAACTAGACATCCTGATTAACAATGCAGCAACCAATCCTTACTTTGGTGATATCTTGGATACGGATCTCGGCGCTTACACTAAAACAGTAGATGTGAATATTCGCGGCTATTTCTTTATGTGTGTTGAAGGCGGCAAGATAATGCGCGATAACGGCGGCGGTTCTATTGTGAACACGGCGTCGATTAATGCACTGCAGCCTGGTCCGTTACAGGGTATTTACTCTATTAGTAAAGCAGCCGTTGTGAATATGACGAAAGCCTTTGCGAAAGAATGTGGCCAACATAATATTCGTGTAAATGCCCTGCTTCCAGGCATGACCAAAACGGCCTTTGCCGGCGCCCTTTTCAGCGATGAAAAAATCTACAATCAGGCGATTGCGACTATTCCTATGCACCGTCATGCTGAACCCGAAGAGATGGCAGGTACGGTTCTGTATCTGGTCTCGGATGCGGCGAGCTACACCAATGGTGAATGTATTGTGGTTGATGGCGGTTTGACGTTATAGCTTTTAGATGATGGCTTTTAGGCTATCGTTTTAGGGCTATCGTTTTAGGGCTATCGTTTTAGGGCTATCGCATTGATAGAAAGCCCTTAGCGCACAAACCAAAAGGCACCTCTAATGAGGTGCCTTTTTTTGTGCTTACAAGCATATTGTATTTTAAAGTAGCGACACCATCAGGCCGGTGCTTGGAGGAATTTTATTATCCAACAATTTCACCCAATGCTGGCTGAGGCTTTCCGCGCCCTGAACCCATTCGACCTTAATATCATCGGTAATCAGTGCCGCGACTTCTGCACTGGCCGCCGTGGCCTTCATCATGGCAACACCTGGGCCCCATTCTTTATTGCGCTTTTCGATTTGCCCAGGGGCGAAAAAGAATCGCGGTTTAGCACCGGGCAGCTGCCCTACTTTGCCGCCCTCTTGCCAGTGACTGGCGCCCACCATGCAGCTTTCGACGAGGTGCTCGCCACAATGATTGTGTAGGGCAATGGTGAGTCGAGCGTCCCCTGACATATCCACATAGGCTGTGGGCAGACTGGCATCGATCTGTGCTTCGTTTTCGTACACCACTATCTGGTCACAGCAGCCGAGGCCTTTCACAAAATCAACATTGCCTGCAGAGGTGATACCAATTACCGACGCACTAACGTCTTTGTCATTGTGTAACATCTGAGCCAGACCAAAGCCAGTTTTAGAGGACACCGACCCAATCACGACCTGCTGGGCACCGAAGAAGTTGTTGTCGATTAGATAGTCATAGATGAGGTAGGAGGTCATAAATAATGGGAATAGCAGGCAGCGTTCGTTTTCTAGTTGCTGCAGAAACTCAGGTTCGGCCTGGGTGCGGCGAAACTGATTGTAGACTGCGGGTAGGTCTTTGCGGTGCGCGACAACATCAACAAAGTAATCCGCATGAATCTTACCGGGAGTTAAGATAGCATGACTGGCCATGGGAAAATAACCCCAGAGACGGTCGCCCACAGGTACTTCGCCACAGCTTGATTCGACCACGGTGCCGCATCCCCAGACAGGCACTACACCCCATTCACCTTCAGCGGGATAAAACTGCCAGTAGCCAATGCTGTCTCCGGTGACGGCATAGCTGACATTGTTGGCGGTAAGACCAAACTTGTCGATGGCGACTAACACTTCGCCCGCGCCTAGCGCGGGTAGCGCTGAGGTTACCTGCTTGGTGGTTCTAATGTCTTTACGATCGATCCATAGCTGCGTGCAATCCGGCATGATGCCTGTCCCCTATTGATTTTTGAGTGTTTTTGCTTAACTGGCATTATAGGTGCCATAACTTTTCAGTTCAATACACTGCCAATGGCACCTAAGGAATTTCAATCTCCTTGGAAATCATGGTCTACACTTTTAGAGAAAGTGGTATTTTTTTAGCTTGAGGGGGCTAAACCATGAAGCTAGCGTTATATTCCAAATCGTTAATTCTTATTACTACAGCGTTACTTATTATTTTATGTCTGCCAAGCCAAGCTGAGGCGAGAGCCTGGTCTGAGCGAAAACTCGACAAGACTATTCTTAAAATAGACAGCGATCTGACAAGGAAGCGCTGGGCGTCAGTGATCAAACGCAGCGAAAAAGCAATTCCAGAATGCATTGCCCGACATTCGGATCATCACAAAATATGTATTGTGATGCTCAGAAATATCAATCAGAGCTATGAAGAGACGAGACGTTTCAATCCTGACAATGCGCAGATTAAAGCGGCCTATACACTGTCTTCTGAGGTGTTTGGCAAGACCCATTCAACGACGATTAAGGCGCGAGATTACTATTATAAGTATCTGATTTTTACCGAGGATTACGCCGCTGTAATTCCTCTGGTGATTGAGATTATCGATCTCGAGCTTGCGGGAGCCCATGATGAATACCGACTGATGCAGCGCTATAATCAGCTCTATGCACTTGAGGGCCTAACCGAAAATTGGCCCGCTGAGGAAGCGGCACTGACGAAAGTATTGAAACTCTCTGCAGAAGTACTGGGCAAAGACAGTGTGGAATTTAAAGCTGCCGCAGAAGCTCTGGCACATAATTACTGCATCCAAACCAAGTACCATGAGTTCTTTGAACTTATTAACCAAGAAAACCTTCAGGTTGACTGCTTTGGGAAAGCCAATAGCTAGACGGATTCCCCTCTGGCGTTATTTAATTTAGGTGCTTGGCTAGGTGCTGATGAAAATTAACAATCGCCTTTTCAAAATGGCCGAAGGTAAAGTGCGTATTTGCTTTACTGCCCACACTTTCCTGAATAGCACAGGCCGCTTCACGGTCTTCATCCTGCCCTGATTCATTCACAAACAGAGCGTCTCGCTGCGCGTCCTCTAGGGTGATTTCGTTGCCCTCAGCCTGCTTGTTCACCATGCGATAAACCACCCATTTTGAGCGGGTCGGACTTATGGGCTCAAGAATAACGAGACTGGTATGCTTGGATAATACCGCCACACTGGCGTTGGGAAAGAGCAGATACACCTGAGTGACTAGGCCGTTAATTTTACGCTCGATGGGGGCGATATCCCGCAGCTTTTCTATACGCCGAAAGGGAAAGGTTACCCGAGAATTAGCACCAAAGTTTTCGACCAGAGTAATGTTGTCGAGCCCGTAGGGATAAAAGGTCTCCTTGTGCAGAGACTTGATATGGTAGCCCTCCATCAATGTCTCTGTGAGCAATTTCCAATTGGCCTCATCGGTCAAAGTGGTGTGCTCAAACAACGCCTGATCTGGGGTAAAGAAGTCAAGACTGTCTACCAGCATCTCTGGCGTGATTTGCCCCTCTTGCATCACATAGACAATTCCACCTTTCTCCTGAGCACTGACTTCAACCAAACCATGGTCTTCGGGATTGACCCCCGGAAAGCCCTGCTGGCCAGGAATATTTTTAAGATCCCCTTCGAGGTTATAGGTCCAGGCATGATAGGGGCAGACAAAGGCCCGCGAACAGCCACTGCCCTTAGCCACCTGCATACCACGATGGCGGCAAGCATTAATAAAGGCACGTACCACCCCATCCAGACCCCGCACCACAACCAATGGCGTTCCTGCCGCTGTGCGGGCGATATAGCTGCCTTTATCGGGTAGTGCAACGGAAGGGCAATAAGGCACTGGGAGGCGCTTTAAAAGCCCAATTTCGGCCTCAAAGTGCGCTTGAGTCTGGTAGCTGTCTACAGGTTCTTGCCAGACCGTATCGCCGAGGTCGGTAGATTTGTTATCGATATGGTGGAACACCCGTTCGATAACCTCTTGGTCATTGAGGAGTTGGACTGCTGTGATTGATTCGGTCATTGCAAAACCATTGTTTTTATTGTTTTTAGCTAAACTATAAGAACAGGCACTAAATTACAACTCTGAAAAATAAAAAAACCAACATACCCGACACCTGCCATTTTTTAATTGGCCTAAGCAGAGGTAGATAGGAGGAGCTACTGTCTAACATTATCTCTGATAAAAAACTCATTTAGTTGCCTGCCAGTAATCACAAAGGACTTTTAACTACACAGCGGTCTGGGCTCCACAGTTAGTGTTTTATAGGCTTTGACTAAAGGTTATTTCATTAAATCCACGGCGATCATTATTGCGAAGCATAGACTGACAATCAGTCCGCAAGCAGGCACCCATAGCGGAACAGACAACCCTTTTGTCGGCGTTCTGTAGCTGATATCGAGTTTTAAACGCAGTAGTGCGGCATTAACCAGTGTTGCGATAATTAAAATCATTAACGAGGTGGTTTCTGCCAGGCCTTCTATATCAAAACTCAGGGCTAATACGCAAACCAGTAGCACTATGCAGGCAGTGGCTTTAATCGGTGTTTGGGTTTTCGAATTGACGTCACCTAAAAAGCGCAGTGTTTTTGGGGTAATAGATTGGCGACTCATGCCGTATAAAACCCGCGCTGCCATAATTATCTGAATCAGGCCACCATTAAGAATCGCAAATATACTGATTAGGCTAACAAGGGCTGGATCAGAGCCGGTTTTTATTTGATAAATATAACTGAGCGGCGCCTTTTGTTGACCCAGTTCGGCGGGAGCAACGCTAAGGACGGCCACCAATGTCACTATAAAATAGATCAAGGTGGTCAGCAGCAGGGTAATAATAATGGCCTGTGGCAGGGTTTTCTCAACATCTTTGATCTCTTCGGCCACATTAACCATATCTTCAAAACCAATAAAGGCATAAAAGGCCAAAAAGGAGCCGCTCAGTATCCCTAACCAAATAGTGCCGTCCAATCCGGGCATCAGTTCATGGCTACGAACCGGAATAGTGGCAAATTCGTCGCGAGCAACCCAGACAATAATTAGCAGGCCACCCACTTCTATCAGAGTAATAACCGCCGCCATCATTACCGATTGTCCTATTCCCCAGGCGGCAAGGATTCCAAGGGCTGCCGTGATCAGTACAATTACCATCCAGTCGGGCATGGCCATAAATGTTTGCCAATAGCCCACAAAACCATTGGCCAGCGCTGCTGCGGATACACTGCCATTGAGAATAACCAAAATGCCAACGAAAATCGCAAGCGGCTGGATTTTAAAGGCTTCCTTAACATAGACCGCTTCTCCGGCACTTTTTGGGAAGCGGCTGGATAACTCGGCAAAGGTCAGTGCGGTGAATGCTGAGAGCAGCGCAGCAGCCATAAATGATAGTGGTGCCATCATGCCGGCTCGCTCGGCCACCTTGCCGACCAAGACATAGATTCCGCCACCAATAGTGGTGCCTAGGCCATAGAGGATAACTAACGGTAGGTTCAATACGCGTTTAAGTGGCTGCGACTGAGCTTCGGAAGTACCTGTGGCTGCGTTTTTTGATGTTTGCATAGCCTTAATGGTAGACCAGATTTTGACTTTGGCGATTGATCTATATGTCTCACCTTAGTGACAAACTCTGTTATTGCAGGTATTGAGGGAGAACCTTTTAGAGCGGTTTCAGTAGGTCGATGCGGCTTTTTATTGGGTCGAACCTAGTACATAAATCCCCCCCACCCACCTCTCTCGTGTAACAAAGAGCGCGGCCCTAAAGGGCATTCAAATTTGCTGCGCAAATTTAGTCAGTGTGGCCCGCGACT
>CAJJAS010000148.1 GCA_905182245.1 gamma proteobacterium HTCC2207
CTGAGATGGTAATGCCCGGCGACAACGTGCAGATGGAAGTAACGTTGATTCACCCGATTGCAATGGAAGAAGGTCTTCGTTTTGCAATTCGTGAAGGCGGCCGTACTGTTGGCGCTGGTGTTGTAGCCAAGATCATCGAGTAATAGAAAGTAGTAATAAAAGGGGCTCAATGAGTCCCTTTTTAGTCTTAGAGCCATTGTTTTAGAGTATTTGGTTCAAGTAGGGTAAATAATTTGGTTGCAGGTGTTAATTCACTTGACAGTCTCGGGGTGCGGCTCTAGAATTCGCGCTCGTTTTTCGGGACGGAAAGCAGTGTAAAATTGCTGTAGCCGTGAATTTAAAGAAGAGATAGCGGAGTTTCGCTTCCATGCAAAACCAAAGCATTAGGATTCGTCTTAAAGCCTTCGATCACAAGCTGATCGATACCTCGACACAAGAAATTGTTGAGACTGCAAGACGTACAGGCGCGCAAATTCGCGGCCCAATACCGTTGCCAACACGTAAAGAGAGATTCACCATTTTGGTTTCTCCTCACGTAAACAAAGATGCGCGCGATCAGTATGAAATTCGCACGCACAAGCGGTTAATCGACATTGTCGAGCCAACAGAAAAAACTGTTGATGCGCTTATGAAATTGAATCTTGCTGCAGGCGTTGAAGTACAAATCAGCTTAAGCTGAAAACGAATGTAGCGGTCTAGCAGATAACTGCTGGGCAAGTACCGATGTGTAATGTCTTGAAATAGACAGCCGTAGCGGGTAAGAGCCCCGTACACTGAAGAGGTTATAAAATGAGAATAGGTATTGTCGGCCGCAAATGCGGTATGACTCGTGTGTTTACCGAAGACGGTGTGTCTATCCCTGTAACAGTGATAGAAGCGTCTCCTAATCGCATAACTCAGATTAAATCCGTAGAGACCGATGGCTATTCAGCTATTCAGGTAACTGCCGGATCCCGTAAAACATCCCGAGTAGCTAAGCCCCAAGCAGGGCACTTCGCCAAAGCAGGCGTTGAAGCAGGTCGTGGCAGTTGGGAATTCCGTTCAGAAGGTTCCGAAGAAGCATTTGAGGTTGGCAGTACGCTAACTGTAGGGCGCTTTGAAGAAGGCCAAATGGTTGATGTAACGGGCACTTCCAAAGGTAAAGGTTTTCAGGGCGGCGTTAAGCGTTGGAACTTCGCTATGCAGGACGCCACTCACGGTAACTCAATCTCTCACAGAGCTCCTGGCTCGATTGGTCAAAACCAAACTCCTGGTCGAGTATTTAAAGGCAAGAAGATGGCTGGCCATATGGGTGCAGAGCAGGTTACTACACAGAATTTACAAGTTATACGCGTCGATGCGGAACGTAACTTATTGCTTATTAAGGGTGCCGTACCTGGCGCGCCTGGTGGCAATATTATCGTTCGTCCGGCAGTGAAGGGTTAAGGGGAGTGTCCATGGAACTTGCGATTGCGACACCCAAGGGTAATAACGGAACTATTGAAGTTTCAGAAGCTGCTTTTGGAAATGAATTTAATCAGGATCTGGTTCACCAGACTGTAGTAGCCTTCTTGGCAGGCGCCCGTCAGGGTACTCGCGCTCAGAAGAACCGCTCAGCTGTTTCTGGTGGTGGCCGTAAGCCACACGCTCAGAAAGGTACAGGTCGTGCACGTGCTGGTACTATCCGCAGCCCACTCTGGCGCGGGGGCGGCGTTACATTCGCAGCTCAGCCACAGGATCATAGTCAGAAGCTAAATCGTAAGATGTATCGTTCAGCGATGCGTTCTATCGTTTCAGAGCTGGCTCGCCAAGATCGTTTGATCGTGGTTCAAGAATTTGATTTAGATGCACCTAAGACCAAAGCACTAATCGCCAAGCTGGGTGAGTTCGGTCTACAGGAAGCATTGATTGTCACAGAAGAAGTTAGCCACAATCTGTATCTAGCATCGCGCAACCTACATAAGGTTGACGTACGTGACGCGGCTGCAGTTGATCCGGTTAGCTTGATTAATTTCGATAAGGTGCTGGTGACTGTTGCGGCGCTTAAAAAACTTGAGGAGCTTCTGGTATGAATCAAGAGCGAATCTTCAAAGTGTTGCTGGGGCCGCACATTACTGAGAAATCAGCAATGTCGCAGGGTGCAGCAACTCAGGTTGTATTTAAGATTGCTAACAACGCCAACAAACTTGAAGTCAAAAAAGCGGTAGAGCAGCTATTTGAAGTTAAGGTTGACGGAGTTCGGTTAGTAAATGTCAAGGGCAAGACGCGTCGCACTAAGACCGGAATGGGTCAACGTAGCGATTGGAAGAAAGCCTATGTACGTTTGGCGGAAGGTCAAGATATTGACTTTTCAGTAGCGGAGTAAGGGGTTAGTCATGGCAGTTATTAAAAGAAAACCAACCTCCCCAGGCCGTCGCTTTGTTGTCAGTGTTATTACTCCTGACCTGCATAAAGGAGCGCCTTATGGGCCGCTTCTAGCGCCAAAGAAAAGATCTGGTGGTCGTAACAGCAGTGGTCGCATTACCGTGCGTCACATTGGTGGTGGTCACAAGCAGCATTACAGAATTATAGATTTCAAGCGTAATAAAGACGGTATCCCGGCAACAGTAGAGCGTTTGGAGTACGATCCAAACCGCACTGCACACATTGCCCTGCTTTGTTTTGCAGATGGTGAGCGTCGTTATATTATTGCGCCTAAGGGTGTTTCAGCTGGTGATACATTGGTATCCGGCGAAGACGCTCCGATCAAAATTGGTAACAGCTTGCCGTTAAGTAAGATCCCGGTAGGTTCGGTTATCCATTGTGTGGAAATGAAGCCAGGTAAAGGAGCACAGATTGCTCGTAGTGCTGCAGCTTCAGTTCAGTTAGTTGCCCGTGAAGGCGGCTACGCCACATTGCGTCTTCGCAGTGGTGAGATGCGCAAAATAGCAGTTAATTGCCGAGCGACTCTTGGTGAAGTTTGTAACAGTGAGCACAGCCTGCGCTCATTGGGTAAGGCTGGTGCTTCGCGCTGGCGTGGTATTCGACCTACCGTTCGCGGTGTGGCGATGAACCCGGTAGATCACCCACATGGTGGTGGTGAAGGACGTACCTCAGGTGGTCGTCATCCAGTTTCACCTTGGGGTATGCCAACTAAAGGCTACAAGACGCGCAAGAATAAGCGCACTGACAAATACATTGTTCGTCGCCGCAAGTAAGCGTCGACTAACTAATTGAATATAAAAGGAAAGCAAACGTGCCACGCTCTCTAAAAAAAGGACCATTCGTCGACCTGCATCTTGCTAAGAAGATTGAGGTTGCAGTCGCGAACAACGAACGTCGCCCAATTAAGACTTGGTCACGTCGCTCAATGATCCTACCAGATATGGTTGGTCTTACGATCGCAATACACAATGGTCGTCAACATGTTCCTGTTTTGATCAACGAAGAAATGGTTGGTCACAAGCTGGGTGAATTTTCTCCAACACGTACCTATAAAGGGCACGTTGCGGATAAAAAAGCCAAGCGCTAAGCGCGGCGTTGACTACGAGGTAGTAGATTGTGGAAGTACAAGCAAAGTTAAGAGGTGCCAAATTAGCAGCGCAGAAAGCGCGCTTGGTAGCCGATCAGATTCGCGGAAAGTCAGTTGAAAGTGCATTAGATATTTTGCAGTTCAGCAACAAGAAAGGCGCGGACATAATTAAGAAAGTGCTCGAGTCGGCAATTGCCAACGCCGAGCATAATGATGGTGCAGATGTAGATGAGCTCAAAGTATCAACGATCTTTGTTGATGAAGGCATGACAATGAAGCGTATCAAGCCGAGAGCAAAGGGCCGTGCAGATCGAATATTTAAGCGCAGCTGTCACATCACTGTAAAAGTCGCTGAAAAGTAGAATTTAGGTTCGGGAGACCATTCAATGGGTCAAAAAGTACATCCAACCGGTATCCGTCTAGGAATCGTTAAGAAGCATAGTTCTACCTGGTATGCAGATGGTAAAGACTACGCAGAGAAGCTGATTCAAGATTTGACCGTACGAGAGTTTATTAAAAAGAAACTCGACCATGCGTCAGTGAGCCGTGTAGACATAGAGCGCCCGTCTGATAGTGCGCGAATTACAATTCATACAGCCCGCCCGGGTATCGTTATCGGTAAGAAGGGTGAGGATGTTGAAAGACTGCGACAGGAAATCTCTAAAAAGATGAACTGTTCAGTCAACATAAACATTGAAGAGATCCGCAAGCCAGATCTTGATGCTTCACTGACAGCGCAGAACGTCGCGCAGCAGTTGGAACGTCGCGTTATGTTCCGTCGCGCTACTAAGCGTGCGGTACAGAATGCAATGCGCAGTGGCGCATTAGGAATTAAGATCCAGGTTGGTGGACGCTTGGGTGGAGCAGAGATCGCAAGATCTGAATGGTACAGAGAAGGCCGTGTACCGCTGCACACACTGAGAGCTGATATTGACTATTCAACTGCCGAAGCTAATACCACGTATGGAATTATCGGTGTGAAGGTCTGGATCTTCAAAGGTGAAGTTCTGGGTGGTGAGGAAGCTGTTAAAGCGCCCGCCAAAAAAGACAGAAATAAGAATTAGGGTAAAGCGAAATGCTGCAACCAAAACGTACAAAATTCCGCAAGATGCACAAAGGCCGTAATCGTGGCCTTGCAGACCGCGGTAGCAAGGTTAGCTTTGGTGAGTTTGGTCTCAAAGCGTCTGGCCGTGGCCGTCTGACCGCAAGGCAGATTGAGGCAGCTCGTCGTGCTATGACTAGACACGTCAAGCGTGGTGGTAAGATCTGGATTCGAGTATTCCCAGATAAGCCGATCACTAATAAGCCGCTTGAAGTTCGAATGGGTAAAGGTAAGGGTAATGTTGAGTACTGGGTTTGTTTGATCCAGCCAGGCAGAGTCCTCTACGAAATGGAAGGTGTTAGCGAAGAGCTGGCCCGCGAAGCTTTTGCTCTCGCAGCTGCCAAATTGCCGATTGCAACTACCTTTGTTAGACGCACGGTGATGTGAAGATGAAATCAAACGAATTGCGTGAAAAGTCAGTTGACGAATTAAAGGCCGCGTTGGGCGATGAGCTCAAGCAGCAGTTTAAGTTGCGTATGCAGCTGTCGACTGGCCAGTTAAACGAAAGCCACTTGGTTATGCAGACACGTCGCAATATTGCGCGTATCAAAACTGCAATAAACTCGAAGGCAGGGGAATAACTATGACTGAATTACAAACGAGCTCACGAACGCTGACGGGTCGTATTGTCAGTGACAAAATGAACAAGACAATTACGGTCTTGGTTGAGCGTCGCGTTAAGCACCCGGTTTACGGGAAGATCTTGACTAAGTCGTCGAAGATTAAAGCGCATGATGAAGCTAATGATGCGAATACAGGCGATCTAGTAACGATCGCAGAGTGCCGGCCTGTCTCTAAAGACAAGTCATGGAAACTGGTCAATATTGACGAGCGCGCTACTGCAGAGTAGTTCTGCATTTAGTAAAAGGTTCGGAGTAGAAAATGATTCAAACAGAAAGTTATCTTGATGTAGCAGACAACAGCGGTGCACGTCGCGTGATGTGTATCAAAGTGTTGGGCGGATCTCACCGTCGCTATGCTCGGGTTGGTGACATGATTAAAGTTACCGTTAAAGAAGCCATTCCCCGCGGCAAAGTGAAGAAAGGCCAGGTGATGACAGCTGTAGTTGTTCGCACCAGAAAAGGTTTGCGTCGTCCAGACGGCAGCTTGATCAAGTTTGATGACAACGCGGCAGTACTGTTGAATGCTAACTTGGCGCCAATTGGAACACGTATTTTTGGGCCGGTAACTCGTGAGCTGCGCACTGAGCGTTTTATGAGAATTATCTCCCTAGCACCTGAAGTGCTGTAAGCGAGGAATTAGAGATGGCAATGCTAAAAATTAAACGGGATGACGAAGTAGTCGTTATCGCCGGTAAAGACAAAGGCAAGCGAGGCAAGGTACTTAAAGTACTGGAAAAGAATCGTTTGTTGGTCGCAGGTATTCAGATGATTAAAAAGCATCAGAAGCCTAATCCTCAGGCAGGTATTCCTGGCGGGATTATTGAAAAAGAAGCACCAATACAGGTTTCCAATGTCGCTATCTTTAATAGCGCAACCAATAAAGCAGATCGTGTAGGCTTTAAGGTTCAGGAAGATAATAAGAAGATTCGTATCTTCAAATCTAACGGCGAAGCCGTAGACGCTTAAGAAATAGGTAACCCCAATGGCAAGGCTGAAAGAAGTATATAAAAACGAGTTAGCGCTAAAGCTTAAAGAAGAGCTTGGTCTAGCTAATGTGATGGAAGTTCCTCGCATTACCAAAATCACCCTGAACATGGGTGTTGGTGAAGCGATCGGCGATAAGAAATCGCTTGAGAACGCTGTTGCTGATCTGACATTGATCTCAGGCCAAAAGCCTGTAATCAACAACGCTCGCAAATCTATCGCCGGTTTCAAGGTTCGTCAGGGTTGGCCGATTGGTACCAAGGTAACCTTACGTGCAGATCGCATGTATGAATTCCTAGAGCGTTTGGTTGGTGTTGCTATCCCACGTATTCGTGATTTCCGTGGTATTAGCGCCAAGCAGTTCGATGGGCGCGGTAACTTCTCAATGGGTATCACTGAGCAGATTATCTTCCCAGAGATTGATTACGAAAAAATTGATAAGTTGCGTGGTATGGATATTACTATTACCACCACCGCACGTAACGATGATGAAGGCCGAGCTTTACTTCGTGCCTTTAACTTCCCGCTGAAAAGTTGAGGTAGTAGATAAATGGCAAAAGTATCAATGGTAGAGCGTGAACATAAGCGCACCAAAACAGTTGCAAAGTTCGCCGTTAAGCGTGCAGAACTTAAAGCAATTATCAGCAATGTTGAAGCGAGCGACGAAGATCGTTGGGAAGCTCAGCAGAAGCTACAGAAATTGCCGCGTGATGCGAGCCCAGTACGTCAGCGTAATCGCTGTGCGATAACGGGTCGCCCACATGGTGTTTACAGTAAGTTTGGCCTGTGCCGAAACAAACTACGCGAAGCAGCAATGCGTGGTGAAGTTCCGGGGCTGGTTAAAGCCAGTTGGTAAGTTAAGGAGCCAAACACCATGAGCATGCAAGATCCAATAGCAGATATGTTGACCCGCATTCGTAATGCGCATCATCGTAGTCATCCAGAAGTTACTATGCCGGCATCCAAGCTGAAGGCGTCACTTGCCCAGGTTTTGAAAGATGAAGGTTACATTGGCGGCTTTAGCGTCAGTGATGAAGTAAAGTCTAATTTAACTGTTGAGCTTAAGTACTTTGAAGGCAAGCCAGTTATTGAAGAAATTACACGTATAAGCAAGCCAAGCTTGCGTCTTTATGTAGGCAGCAATGACCTACCTAAGGTACGCAGTGGTCTTGGTGTTGCGATTGTCTCCACCAGTCGTGGTGTGATGACTGATCGTGCTGCTCGAGCTGCCGGTATCGGTGGCGAAGTGCTTTGCACCGTATTCTGATAGGAATTACAAATGTCTAGAGTTGCAAATAGTCCAGTAGAATTGCCAAAAGGTGTTGAAGTAACACTTGGCGGCAGCGAGATTTCTATCAAGGGCGCAAAGGGTACCCTGGCGATGCCAATCAATGCCCAGGTCGAGGTCAAGCATGAAGACAATGTTCTTACGTTTGCTGCTCGAACTGGTGACACATTTGCACGTGCAATGTCAGGAACTACCAGAGCATTAGTTAACAATATGGTAACTGGTGTCTCTACAGGTTTTGAAACAAAGCTTGAGTTGGTTGGCGTTGGTTACAGAGCGCAGGTTCAGGGATCAAAGATTAATTTGACTCTCGGCTTCTCTCACCCGGTGGTTTACGAATTACCAGAAGGTGTATCAGCTGAAACCCCAAGCCAAACTGAAGTTTTATTGAAATCTTCTGACAAGCAGAAACTGGGTCAGGCCGCGGCAGAAATTCGCGCCTACCGTCCACCAGAGCCTTACAAGGGTAAGGGCGTTCGAATTGCTGGTGAGTACGTAAGACGCAAAGAAGCTAAGAAGAAGTAATAGGGTAAAAACATGAGCGATAAAAAAGTTTCACGTCAGCGCCGAGCAAAGCGCGTACGCATGAAGATCCGCGAGCAAGGTGTTACACGTCTGTGTATCAACCGCACCCCGCGCCACATTTATGCGCAGGTAATTGCAGCTGAAGGTGACCGTGTTCTAGCAACAGCGTCAACTTTAGAAAAAGATTTACGAACTGGCAGCACTGGCAATATCGATGCTGCTACCGCGGTTGGAAAATTAGTAGCTGAGCGAGCAGTAGCTGCTGGTGTTACCTCCGTAGCGTTTGATCGTAGCGGTTTTAAATATCACGGCCGTGTAAAAGCACTGGCAGACGCCGCGCGTGAAGCCGGCCTCGAATTTTAATAGGTATTATTTATGGCTCTTACAGATCAGAAAGATTCTGCAGCTGAAGGAATGATGGAGAAGCTGGTTCAGGTTAACCGTGTTGCAAAGACGGTTAAAGGTGGACGCATCTTCGCTTTTACTGCACTGACTGTAGTTGGTGATGGCAACGGTAAAGTGGGTTTTGGTCGCGGTAAAGCGCGCGAAGTCCCCCAGGCTATCCAGAAAGCAATGGAAGCAGCGCGTCGCAATATGATTGACGTTGCTCTCGATGGCACAACTATTCAGTATCCGACTAAAGGCATTCACGCTGCATCCAAGATTTACATGCAGCCAGCTTCAGAAGGTACGGGTGTTATTGCCGGTGGCGCAATGCGCTCTGTGTTGGAATTGGCCGGTGTACAGAATGTACTGGCTAAGTGCTACGGCTCGACCAACCCAGTAAACGTTGTTCGCGCTACCTTTAAAGCGTTAGAAGCTATGTCGTCTCCGGATGATGTTGCAGCCAAACGCGGTAAATCAGTAGAAGAAATTCTCAACTAAGTGACGGCTTAACTGCGCGTCAGTTATTGGAAACGGATCATGGCAAAAGCTAAATTGAAAAAAGTAAAAGTAACTCAGACAAAGAGTTCAATTGGACGGTTAAAAAACCATAAAGCCTGTCTTACAGGTTTGGGTTTGCGTCGTATCGGCCACACTGTTGAAGTAGAAGATACTCCATCAGTTCGCGGCATGATCAATAAAGTTCACTATATGTTGCTGATTGAGGAAGCTTAAGATGCGTCTGAATACTCTTAGCCCGGCACCGGGTAGAATTAAAGAAGGTAAGCGCTGCGGTCGTGGTATCGGCAGTGGTATTGGTAAGACTGGTGGCCGTGGCCACAAAGGTCAAAAAGCGCGTTCTGGCGGTAGTATTCGTCCGGGCTTTGAAGGCGGTCAGATGCCTTTGCAGAAGCGTTTGCCAAAGTTTGGTTTCAGCTCACGTCTAGCGATGGTGACTGCTGAAATTCGACTTTCTGAGCTTGCCCTAGTTGAAGGCGAAGTTATCTCTGTTGATACATTGCGAGCAGCTGGTTTGATTAACTCAAACATCCTGCGTGCAAAGGTATTTGCCTCTGGTGAGGTGACCAAAGCGGTTACTCTTCAGGGCGTAACAGCTTCTAAAGGCGCTGCAGCTGCTATTGTTGCCGCTGGCGGCAAGGTTGAAGAGACAGTTTAATGGCTAAGCCAGGTACTATGCCTACGGGCAATGCAAAAGGATTGGGCGAGCTTTGGGCTCGTCTTCGCTTTTTGTTTGCCGCGATTATTATCTATCGCATTGGTACCCATATACCGGTTCCAGGGTTTGACCCTGATCGTTTGGCTGACCTGTTTACCCAGAATCAGGGTACGTTCTTGGGTCTGTTCAACATGTTCTCTGGTGGTGCACTAGAGAGAATGAGTATTTTGGCTCTTGGTGTTATGCCTTATATATCGGCATCGATCATTATGCAGCTACTGTCAGCGACAGTGCCTGCATTAGAGCAGTTAAAGAAAGAAGGCGACAGCGGTCGTCGTAAGATCAACCAGTACACGCGCTACGGCACAGTACTACTGGCATTGATACAAGGGACTGCAATGTCCGTTGGTTTTGCTTCTCAGGGCCTAGCCTACGAAGTAAACAGTCTGTTCTACATGGTGGCTATCTCCTCCTTAGTAGCGGGCGCAATATTTTTGATGTGGTTGGGTGAGCAAATCACTGAGCGCGGCATCGGCAATGGCATTTCGATGTTGATCTTTGCTGGTATCGTTGCAGGTATCCCCGGCGCCATCGGTCAGGCATTAGAGTCAGCTCGTCAGGGCGACCTAAACCCACTGACCTTAATAGTAGTGTTGATAATCGCAGTCGCTGTTGTTTACTTCGTTGTGTTTATCGAGCGTGGCCAGCGTCGTTTAACGGTTAACTACGCACAGCGTCAAGGCCGTCAAGCCTACAACGCACAGACTTCACACTTGCCGCTTAAAGTTAATATGGCGGGTGTTATACCGGCAATCTTCGCAAGTAGCTTGCTGTTGTTCCCCACCTCGATCAGTCAATGGTTTGGGCAGGGCGTAAACGCTCCAGCATTTTTGCAGGATATTGCGTTATTGATTGGTCCAGGACAGCCTCTTTATATACTGCTGTTCTCAAGCCTTATTATATTCTTCAGCTTCTTCTACACGGCGTTGATGTACAACCCGAAAGAAGTGGCCGATAACCTGAAAAAGGGTGGTGCGTATTTGCCTGGGATTCGTCCTGGTGAGCACACTGCCAAATACATTGACAATGTGACTACGCGTTTGACTTTGATTGGTGGTGTTTACATCACGTTGATCTGTCTAATGCCTCAGTTTTTGAATGTGTACTTCAATGTACCGTTCTACCTGGGTGGCACGTCACTGTTGATTGCCGTTGTTGTGACGATGGATTTTATGGCTCAAGTGCAGTCACATCTGATGTCTCAGCAATATGATTCGCTAATGAAAAAGGCCAACTTAAAAAATGTTGGCCGTAAATAAAGAGGTGATGCTGTGAAAGTTCGTGCATCGGTTAAACCGATTTGTCGTAATTGTAAGGTTGTCCGCCGCAAGGGTGTGGTTCGTGTTATTTGTAGTGTCGAGCCTCGTCATAAGCAGCGCCAAGGATAATCTGGTTGATTTTTGACAGATCTATCGGTATTCTACCGCGCCTTTTTAGTAGGTCGTAAAGACTGCTAAAGGGAACGGAAATACTGATTAAACCTATAGTATAAGTGGAGTAATTTGAATGGCCCGTATTGCCGGTGTCAACATCCCAGATAACAAGCACGCAGTGATTTCACTGACTTACGTGTTTGGAATTGGTCGCCCGACTGCCAGAAAGATCTGCGCAGAAACGGGTATCGCAGAAGACACTAAAATTTCTGCACTGGACGACGGTCAACTTGACCAACTGCGTACTGCCGTAGGGCAAAACGAAGTTGAGGGTGACCTTCGTCGCGAGACAAGTATGAACATTAAGCGTTTGATGGATCTGGGTTGCTATCGCGGCCTGCGTCATCGACGTAATTTGCCCGTACGTGGACAACGTACTAAGACGAATGCGCGGACCCGTAAAGGCCCACGTCGTCCCATTAAAAGATAATTAGGATTCCTAATGGCAAAAGCAGCAGCTAAAACGACCCGTAAAAAGGTTAAGAAGACGGTAATAGATGGTGTCGCTCACATCTACGCGTCTTTCAACAACACTATTGTTACGATCACTGATCGCCAGGGCAATACGCTTTCCTGGGCTACATCAGGTGGATCCGGCTTCCGTGGCTCTCGTAAGAGTACCCCGTTCGCCGCACAGGTCGCTGCAGAGCGCGCCGGTGAAGCAGCAAAAGACTATGGTTTGAAGAACCTTGACGTACAAGTCAAAGGTCCTGGCCCCGGTCGTGAGTCCGCAGTACGCGCACTTAACAATGCTGGTTACAAAATTACAAACATCACGGATGTGACGCCGGTTCCACATAACGGCTGCCGTCCACCCAAAAAACGTCGCGTGTAAGAGAGAAAGAAAATGGCTAGATATCTCGGACCAACTTGTAAACTTTCACGCCGCGAGGGAACAGATCTTTTCCTAAAGAGTGGCGTTCGTCCATTAGAATCCAAGTGTCGCTCAGAAAGCGCACCTGGCCAGCACGGTGCCCGTCGTGGCCGTCTGTCAGACTACGGAGTACAGCTGCGCGAGAAGCAGAAAGTACGTCGTATGTACGGTGTATTGGAGAAGCAATTCCGTAACTACTACAGAGACGCAGCAAGTCAGAAAGGCAATACGGGTGAGAACCTGTTAACCATTCTTGAGAAGCGTCTCGACAATGTGGTCTACCGTATGGGCTTTGGCGCTACTCGCGCTGAGTCACGTCAGTTAGTCGCACACAACTCTATTTTGGTTAATGGCCAGAAGGTCAATATTGCTTCGTTTAGAGTTCAGGAAGGCGATACCGTCGGTCTGCGCGAGAAATCTAAGAAGCAGCTACGTGTGCAAACTGCGTTGCAGTTAGCGTCACAGCGTGGCGAAGTTGAATGGATGCAGGTAGATAGCAACAAAATGGAAGGCACGTTCACACGTAACCCAGACCGTTCTGATTTGCCCGCTGAGATCAACGAAAACCTGATCGTCGAACTGTACTCCAAGTAATCGCTGTTTAGCTCTTACAGGTAATACTATGCAAAATTCTGCTACTGAAATGCTTACACCGCGTAATATAGACGTTACGTCTTACAATTCAACCCATGCCAAGGTGGTTTTAGAGCCCCTAGAGCGTGGTTTTGGACACACATTAGGCAACGCACTGCGTCGCATTTTGCTGTCGTCTATGACTGGCTGTGCCATTGTTGAAGCTGAGATTGACGGTGTAGAACACGAATATGGCGCTATTGAAGGCGTTCAAGAAGATGTCATGGAAATCCTCCTCAACCTGAAAGGTGTTGCGGTAGTGATGGAAGGGCGTGACGAGACTACAGTTACCTTGAATGCTAAGGGTCCTGGTCCTGTTACTGCTGGTGATATCGAAGTCGACAGCCATGTCGAAATCATCAATCCAGATCATGTTATTGCTAACCTGTCTGAAAAGACTAGCATTAGCATGCAGCTGCGCATTGTTCGTGGTCGTGGCTATCAGCCATCCGACCAGCGTGGTAATGACGAAGAAAACAGCACTATTGGGCGTCTGCAGTTTGATGCATCGTTTAGCCCAATCTTTAAAGTGTCTTACAGCGTAGAGAGCGCGCGAGTTGAGAATCGTACAGATCTCGATAAGTTGGTTCTTGAGCTTGAGACTAACGGCACTATCGATCCTGAAGAAGCGATTCGTCGCGCAGCAACTATTCTGCAACAGCAGATGGCAGTATTTGTTGACCTCCAGGGTGAGACAGCGGCTGAGCCAGAAGAAAAAGAAGAAGAGATCGATCCGATCTTGTTGCGTCCAGTTGATGATCTTGAGTTAACTGTTCGCTCTGCTAACTGCCTCAAAGCGGAAAGTATTTATTACATTGGTGATCTGATACAGCGCACCGAAGTTGAATTGCTGAAAACACCTAATCTGGGTAAGAAATCACTTACTGAGATCAAAGATGTATTGGCGTTCCGCGGACTATCTCTAGGGATGCGTCTTGAGAACTGGCCACCAGCAAGCCTAAAAAGTGAACGCGAGCTAGTTTAATAGCTTAGCTTTTATCTATAGATATCATTGCTGAGAAAGCAACGAATTAAGGAATTGAATCATGCGTCATCGTTATGCCGGCCGCAAATTAAACAAGTCGGGCTCTCACAAAAGAGCCATGTTCCGCAATATGACAGCATCATTGGTCGAGCACGAGCTGATTAGAACCACTCTGCCCAAGGCTAAGGAGCTACGTCGTTATGCTGAGCCGTTGATCACACTGGCTAAAGAAGACAGCGTTGCTAATCGTCGACTGGCTTTTGACCGTCTGCGCAACAAGGCAACAGTCGGTAAGCTATTTACCGATCTCGGTCCTCGTTACCAGGAGCGTCCAGGTGGTTACCTTCGTATCCTTAAGTGTGGCATGCGTACAGGCGACAAAGCACCAATGGCATATGTTGAGTTAGTTGGCCGAGTTATGGCTGATGTGACTGAGCAAGCTTTAGAAGTTGCTGCTGAATAAGCGTTTTTAAAGCGTTAAAAAAGCCGAGCTACTAGCTCGGCTTTTTTGTGTCTGCCATTTATGGTTCTGGACTAACCTTGTACTAGATCAGCGCTAGATCTTCGTTAGGGAAAGGGCAACGATCCTTATTGCCAGATCTGCACTCTTTCCTGTTCAGGTAAATACAGTGCATCTCCTTCCGTTACGCCATATTCCTTATAAAAGTCCGCCATATTAGAGAACACACCATTGATGCGGTACTTGTCAGGGCTGTGAGGATCGGTCTTAACAATCAGCTCCATAATCTCATCCCGCCACTTCAGTCGGCTAGACTGGGCATTGCCGATAAAGAAACGCTCCTCGCCGGTAAAACCATCAATCACAGGCGATGGCTTTCCCTTAAGAGACATCCGATAGGCTTTCAGGGCTATTGCTGTGCCTCCTAGGTCACCAATATTCTCTCCAAGGGTCAACTCACCATTGATAAATAGACCAGGCAGAGGTTCGAATTTATTAAACTGACTAACTAGGCTCTTAGTACGGGTTTCAAAGTTAGCTCTGTCTTGTTCTGTCCACCAACTTCTTAGATTGCCATCGCCATCATACTTACTACCCTGATCGTCGAAGCCATGGCCTATTTCATGGCCAATGGTCGTACCAATAGTGCCGTAGTTATAAGCATTGTCTGCCTGGGGCAAAAAGTTTGGCGCCTGAAGGTAGGCGGCGGGGAATACAATCTCATTGAGACCTGGATTGTAGTAAGCATTGACCTGCTGGGGGGCCATAAACCATTCGTCTCGGTTAATGGGCTTACCCAGCTTACCGACGTTTTGATTGTGGCCAAAGGTGCGGGCGCGTTTTATATTGCCCACGAAATCGTCTGGTGCAACTTCCAGAGCGCTGTAGTCTTTCCACTTATCGGGGTAGCCTATTTTTGGGGTGAATTTAGAGAGCTTTACCAGAGACTGCTGCTTGGTTGCTTCCGTCATCCAGTCGAGGTTTTGGATTGAATCTGCGTAGGCTTCAATAAGATAATCAACCATTTCGACCATCCGCGCTTTAGATTCCGGCGGAAAGTGTTTCTCTACATACAGCTTACCTAGCATCTCTCCCAGGTTGCCATTAATTGAGCCCACCGCTCTGCGCCACCGGGCCTGTTGCTCCTGGCGACCCGACAATGTTTTGCCGTAGAACTCAAAGCGGGCATCTACAAAAGGAGATGACAGGTAGGGTGCAAAACCATTCACTAACTGAAGGCGAAGATAATCCTGCCAAACGGATACTGGTGTCTCGGCAAATAGATCGTTAACCGCCTGCAGATAACTTGGCTGGCTAACAATGACATGATCCATATCTCCTGCACCAACACCCTGCAAATATAGGTCAAGGTCGAGGTTCGACAGTAGGCTTTTAAACGCCTTACTGGAGTACTTGTTGTAGGCTTTATCAGCATCGCGGTTTTCAACTTTCGTCCACTGAGCAGCCGCTAGTTGGGCCTCAAGGGCATAAATACTTTGGGAAGCAGACTCAGCATCCGTATGGCCGCTAAGGGAGAGAGCTAGGGCTACATAGTCTTGATAGGCGGCAATGATTTTAAGGCCGCGCGCTGAGCGATCAGTGTAATAATCCCGATCGGGCAGACCCAAGCCAGACTGGACAAAAAACATCACATAGCGGGTGGCGTCTTTGTCATCTTGACCTACATAGAGATTGAAGGGTCCATCCACACCCATGGGATTGCTGGCACCAAAGTAGGCAGCAATATCATCATGGGTTTGTAAGTCTGCAATGGCCGCCAAATCTCCAGCGATGGGCGCGAAGCCAAGGCCTTCAACGGCGGGTTCATCCATATAGGCATTGTAATAGTCGCCGATTTTTATCTTGGCGATATCACTACCTGGGTTGGCTGCCACATCCAACACTATGGCTTTAGACTGCTCCAGGCTTTCTTTGCGCAAAGTCATATAACTGCCCCAGCCAACCTCATCTGCTGGAATGTCGGTGGTGGCAAGCCAGCCGCCATTGGCATATTCATAGAAGTCGTCCTGAGGCCGAACTTCCAGATTCATACCCAGCTGGTCAATACCGGAGGACAGCGGTGGTGTTTGCTCAGAGCAAGCGGCGCACAAAAACAGTAGTAATCCGATGACGCCTAGATTCGTTTTATTCATTGCAAAACTCCTTTATTAAAATAGATCCCTTATCAAACGTTATGGTTGCTCAATGTAGGCCTGAGTATCCAGGTTCATGAGTCGCATTGGACCGCCCCAGACGCAGCCTGTATCCAGGGCAAATACATTATGGCCGCAGTCGCGACCCTCGAGGGCGGCCCAATGACCAAAAATAATTTTATCTTGAGCGGTCTTTCTATTCAGATGTTCAAACCAGGGCGCGAAGGGCGCAGGCGCAGAAATGGCATCTTTAGATTCGAGTTCCAATATCCCATCAGGCGTACAGAAGCGCATCCGCGTCAGATAGTTGGTGATCACACGCCAGCGTTCTGGGCCCTGCAGATCTTCAGACCATACCAGTGGGTGGTTGCCGTACATATGATTGAAATACTCGCCACGTCTATCTGAACGCAATACTTCATTAACTTCTGCAGCAAGACTTCGCGCCTGGGCTAAATCCCAGATCGGAGGAATGCCAGCGTGAACCACCGTATAGTCATCAATACTTAATAGTAGGGGCTGTTGTTGCAGCCAAGCCAGCAGTTCTTCTCTGTCTGGGGCGGCAAGAATTTCATCTAGGGTGTCTTTTGAGGTCGGGGATCTAACCCCATGGGCAACAGCGAGAAGGTGCAGGTCATGGTTGCCGAGCACGGTTTTAAAGCTGTCCCCAAGGCTATGGCAAAAACGTAATGTCTCTAAAGATTGGGGGCCACGATTAATAAGATCACCGACCGCGATCAACTGATCAGAGGCCGGGTCAAATGAGACGGTCTCAAGTAGCTTTAATAGCGGCTCAAGACAGCCTTGGATATCTCCCACGGCATAGCTGGTCATATAAGGCTAGTGCACGGCGTTAGGCGTGGAGAGTAAAAAGGGTTCGATAGGGGCATTGAAAGGATCACCGTTCTCGTCGACTAATTGATAGCTACCCTCCATGGTACCTATAGGGGTTTTGAGCACAACTCCACTGGTATATTGGTATATGGCACCGGCTTCTAGGGTTGGTTGCTCGCCGATAACGCCCATACCTTTCACTTCTTTGCGCTCCTGATTGGCATCGATAATAATCCAGTGCCGGCCCAACAGTTTGGCGGTCTCAGAACCCTGATTTTCAATGGTTATATGGTAGGCAAAAGCAAAACGATTTTGCTCGGGCTGAGACTGCTGCTGCACGTATTCGGTGACCACGCTAACCGCTATTAATTTAGGTTGGATCTGCTGTTGTTCTTCAATCTTATCCACAGTCATTTAGTTACCGTCTCGCTCGCATTCATGCTTTGATTAATGTGATTACTCAGAGTGACAAAATCTTTGACCGACAACTGCTCTGGGCGTCGTCCCATATCAATGACTTCCGACGCAGACGCCAGATGGTCAGCAAAGGGCTTCAGGCAGTTGCGCAATGTCTTGCGTCGCATTTGAAAACTTTGGGCCACTACCTTACTGAGTAGGTCCTCATTCTCTGCAACACAGGGCATGACTTTATGTGGCTTTAAACGCACCACTGCCGACTGAACCTTGGGCGCGGGGCGGAAAGATTCTGGGGGCACGGGAATTAATGGCATAACCCGACAATGGTATTGGATCATGATCGACAGGCGACCATAGGTTTTTGAACCTGGGGCCGCGCTGAGGCGATCCACCACTTCGCGCTGCAACATAAAGTGCATATCTTTGATTAGATGGCGCACCCCGAGCAGGTGGAATAATAAGGGCGTCGAAATATTGTAGGGAAGGTTGCCCACTAGCCGGAGTTCGCGGCCCTCATGGAACTGAGCAAAATCAGTCTTAAGCGCATCGCCACTGTGAATACTAAACTCTGGATACTCACTAAATTTGTCGCCGAGAAATGCAACCAGATCTCGATCCAACTCAAGGACCGACATGCCCGGACAGAGCTTCACCAGATGCTCGGTAATAGCCGCCATCCCAGGCCCAATCTCGATAAGATTGTCATCTGGCTTGGGGCCAACTGCAGACACAATCTGAGAAATAATCTGTTGGTCTACCAAAAAGTTTTGCCCAAAGCGTTTACGCGCCTGATGCTTAATCGTCATAGGTTACTCGTATTGCTGGCGGTGGCCATTTGACTAGCAACGTCAATTGCAGTGATCAGACTACCCCTATCCGCCTTACCTGTGCCGGCCAGATCCAGCGCAGTGCCGTGATCTACCGAGGTGCGAATAATGGGTAATCCAAGAGTGATATTAGCGGCGCGACCAAACCCCTGATACTTGAGTACCGGCAGTCCCTGATCGTGATACATGGCTAAGACGGCATCAGCGCGATCTAGGTGCTTTGCCGTAAATAAAGTGTCTGCGGGCAAGGGACCAATCAGATTAATGCCGCGACGACGGAACTGTTCAAGCACAGGTGTAATAATTTCAATTTCCTCATGGCCTAAATGACCACCTTCACCGGCGTGGGGGTTGAGTCCACAGACTAAAATAACCGGATTTTTAACACCAAATTTTTGCTCTAGGTCTAGGCACAGAATACCAATGACCTCATTGAGTAACTCGGCAGTAATCGCGTCAGCCACCTCCCGCAGAGGCAGGTGAGTCGTTGCCAGGGCAACCCGTAACTCCTGGGTTGCCAGCATCATCACGACCTGGGCAGTATTCGTTTTCATGGCAAGGTATTCAGTGTGCCCAGAGAACGCGATACCCGCATCATTAATAATAGATTTTTGTACGGGGCCTGTGACCATGGCCTGACAGCGATTGGTTTGGCAGGCATCGATAGCTTGATCGAGGCAGTCCAGCACGTACTGAGCATTGCGTTGATCTAGCTGGCCAGCTTCTGCGGGCACGGCCATTCGAACCGGCACAATTGCCAGCTCACCCGCCGCTAAGGGCTGTTGGCGAGGTTCAATTAAACGAAGGGGCAGGCCCAGTAATGCGGCGCGCTGGGTAAGCAGGTCTGGGTCAGCATAGGCGACAAGCTCGTGATGCTGGGCTTGCTGGATAAGTTGAATTAACAGATCAGGCCCGACACCAGAGGGTTCCCCCGGTGTCAGTGCCAGGCTTAATGTCATGAGTTATCAGAACCTTTTATTTCAATAAAGGCTTCATCGCGAATTTCCTGTAACCACACCTGTAACTCTTCTTCGTACTTGCGCTCGCGCAGCATATTCTGGGCGCGGTTGCGTAAAATATTGGTGCTGAAATCTTCGTCGCGACGGTCAGTCACCTGAAGAATATGCCAGCCAAACTGTGAGCTAAAGGGCGCGCTAATCTCGTCGATTGCGATACTGTCCATAGTCTGCTCGAACTCAGGCACAAACATCCCCGGAGTGGACCAACCCAGTTCGCCGCCATTCAGGGCAGAACCCGTATCTTCACTAAACTCTTTCGCCAGCACTGCAAAGTCTTCACCGGCCAGCGCGCGATCTCGAAGACTGTTAAGAAGTTCTAAGGTAGTCGCCTCATCACGAATTTGATTGGGTTTAACCAAAATATGCCGTGCAAAATGCTGTTCAATTAACTGTTCTCCACCACCGCGAAGCTCATAGAGCTTAAGCAGGTGATAGCCAGCGCCACTGCGAATGGGGTCTGAGATCTGGCCTACTTCCATTTTCTCGACGGCATCAATAAACACGCCGGGAAGCTGAGCCATTTTACGCCAGCCGAGATCGCCGCCCTGAAGGGCAGACTGGTCGGCAGAGTTGGCGATTGCCAGCTCACGAAAGTCTGTGCCGCCGACTGCCTGTGCTTGCAGATCGAGAGCGCGGGCAAGAATAAGGTCGGCATCTTCTAGGCTGGTGCCCGTAGGTACTGAGAGTAAAATTTGACCGACATTAACGTCTGGAGAGGTTAAAAACCGGCCCTCTTCGGAGTTAAGAAAGTTATCCAGTTCCTGCTCGCTGATACGGATGCGGCGCATAACCTTACCCTGCTGCACACGCATAATAGTCATTTCGTTACGAATCTGTTCACGAACCACTGCGACGGTACTGCCCTGGGCATGGACCTGGGCAAAATATTCTTCCATGGTGAGTTTGTTGCCAGCGGCAATACGTGCCATGGCCTGGTTGAGCTCTTCATCACTAATGCGAATTCCAGCACCGTAACCAATGGTGAGCTGCAGTCGCTCTGAGATTAATCGATCCAGAACCTGCTGTAGCAAGATTTCTTGCGGGGGGGCTTTAGTACCAGACTTCTGAATCTGGGTATAAATAGTCACCATCCGTTGATCGAGCTCACTTTGCAGAACAATATCGTCATCGACAACAGCAATTACCTTATCTAATAAGGTGATTTGCGCCGTGGCACTCATCGATATAAGCAGCGCGCAAACGCCTGTAAATGCAGATCTTTTAGAAATTTTCCAGAGATTCATAACCGTAGATACCATTGTTAAGCATTGTGTCTACCCGACTGCCAGAGCCAGCCAGACCTTTAAATTGTATTTGTAAGAAGATGCCATTTCTTGATTTTAACTGCTCTTCAGGGAATAGAAATTGATCTTCGCGATCAAGCCAGTGGCGCGCCACTAAACTCGCACGCCAGCAACAGCTGTTGTATTCGAAACCAGCAAACAGTTCCAGTTCCCGCTTGTTGGTAAAATCATGGTTCCAGCGGCCAACCAAATTAAAATTGCCGGCCAGTGGGACAAACGCAGACATATCAACCTGCTCTATATCCTGATCCAGATCCATGCCGCTGAATAGTCGCGGTTCGCGGCGAGTGTATCTGTAGGTAAAGTTAAACAGCCTGTTCTCTCTGTCATTATAGCGCACGCCGACACTGCTTTTTTCCAAATCATTATCATGATTGTCATAGATAAGATCACTGGTAAAGCGCCAGTTTTTGGCCAGTCTGGCGGCTAGCTCTAGCGCCAGTGGCGACTGATTGCGGGTCAACTCTGCAAGCTCGCTTACTGTTGGGCTAGACGATAGGGTAACCAACCGATCACTGTAGTAAAGGGATTGGGCAATGCTGACTCGAAACCGCTCCTGGCCTGAATCCTGATCAATAAATCGACTGGTAAACGCGACAGTCAGTCGCTCTTCATCGGAAATTCTGTCGCCGCCATTAAAGCGGTTTTCGCTAAATAGAAGATCGTAAGAGGGAGTGAACTCTCTGGTATCAAAATCGGGGAGTGCCGACTGATCTTCGAATTTGGTCTTGATATAAAAAACGCGTGGCTCAAAGGTCTGTTTGTGGTTGGCCAGCCAGTTAATGTCTCGTTCGAGGAAAATACTGCTGTCCATGGAAACCATGGGGACCGATACCGAGGGAGTTCTGTTGGTCAACCCGGTGTTATTGGCGTCGAGGGAGTAGGCAATATGGTTAAACGCGACCTTGGGTTTAAAATAACCCCAGCTCCAGCGCTTATCCCAGGTGATGCCATAGTCCAATTTGCTGCGACTGCCGGTAGCAAAGCCAGGGTCGTCGCGATCGAAAATAGAGTAGCGGTTATTCAGTTCAACCACGAGGCTATTATCAAAGCGGTAGTAACCATTGATAGAGATTCTTGGCAGTACAGAATATTGATCTGTCAGCCCTTCAGTGATCACCTGATAGTCTTGAGTCTCGATGAGGTAATTCCAATGCTTAGTTTTATAGCCAGCCGAGGCGCGACGCTGCAGATGAGTGCTGGTATTTTCGTCTGTTGTAAAGTTGCCGAGATCACGAAAATAGTCCACGTCGCTCACTTCATTGAGATCTAAAAATGTTGACCAGGGGCGATCGGCGCCACCGCGATGCTGCAGGCTTAACAGATAGCGATCTTCACCCTCAAAAGGATGCAGGCCTGTATCCTCATCAATTTTTTCATCGTTGTCACCGCCTTTGTCGCTGCCTAAAAAGTTGGCGACTAATTCGGTTTCCGACCAGCGGCTAAGATGACGAAACTCGCTTTCTATGCCAAAGCCACGCTCCTTGATATAGCGGGGAGAAATCGTTGCATCGTAATTGGGGGCAATATTCCAATACACAGGCTGGGTAATGTCGATGCCATTTTCGTTGCCGGCACTGATGGTTGGAAATAGCAACCCGGAGGCGCGGCGATCATCAACCGGAAACTTAAGGTAGGGGAAGTAAAAAATCGGTATATCTTTTACTTCGAGACGAGCATTCTTAACTGTGGCAAACCCAGTGCTTTGATCAATGTTAATTTCACTGGTCATTAGCTGCCAGGTTGCATCGCCGGGTTCACAGCTGGAATAAGAGGCATCGTTAATAACGATAATGCCATCTTTATTGCGCGACAGGCTTTTCGCCGAGCCGCGCACAGTAGCCTCATGAAGCACATAGGTGGCCTCGTCAATCTGCACTTCCTTGCTGTCGATATCGATTTCGGCGCTGTTACCCAAGAGCAAAAGCCCGGGCTCACGGAAGCGAACATTACCCTCGAGTGTAACCTGACGATTATTTTGATTGATGCGGGCGGTATCACTGCGTATCTGGCGATAACCCTGAGAAATCTGTACATCACCCTCTAGCACGGCAATATTGCCCGGCAAGGCTTCAGTGCTGTTTGCATTTACGCGCAGAGAGGCTTGGTCTGGGTCCAGATCTGCATCTGGATAATCTCGCTCAGGCTCCAGATAGGCGCCACAGCAGTAAGGGTCCACAGACAATTGCTGTTCTGACGTCATATCTTCTGTTTCAACCCAATCCATATTCAGTACCCTGGCAACTCTAGGCTCCTCTGGATCAGCCGGTCTTGTGTTGTTCAGGCTGCGGGCAGGACGATTGCCTCTGGCCGTATCTGTACTCTGCGGCTCCTGCTCAACACAGAGCCATTCGCCCTTTGCGCCGGCACTGCAGTTCCATAATGTCGCTGTATTCTCTTCAGCTATGGCACTTAAGGGCATCGCGATTACAGAAACAGCAGCACCAAATGTGGCAATCACTGAAATCAAAAAGCTCCGACCAGAACGAGCGGGTAGGGGGTGTCGCAGAATTGTTGTAGCTTGCGTCAAATCTGAGGTCCAAAACGAATTTTATATTGCTGGCATTTTACCTGATATCTGCTCTTAGTAGAGACCTCAATTGCAGCAAATAGGCTAGAATAGCTATTTTTTGCCCCTGGGCTATTTAAATAGGCAGTCGCTGAGTGGAAAACCAACAACAACAGATTTTTTTGGACTGGATGACGGCCTTTTTACCGCCTGATACACAGTTATCGGGACCCTTGAAAGTGCAGGCTCTCGCTGGGGATGCAGGCTTTCGTCGCTATTATCGGCTCAACACCCAGCCCAGTTTAATTGCCGTGGACTCACCGCCGAAAAAAGAAAATAACCCCGCCTATATTTCCGTGGCCATGGCCCTCCAGGCAGAGGGTATCCGCACACCCAAAGTGCATGCCGTGGATTTTGCTCAGGGATTCTTTTTACTTGAAGATTTCGGCCATGATTTACTTCAGCCAATGCTTAAGCCAGAGAACGTCGATAGCTATTATCAGCAGGCTCAAGAGACGTTGATAGACATTCAAAAAACTGCCCCAGACCCCTTGGTCTTTCCTCGTTTTAACGTCCAGCTACTGAAGAGCGAGATGGCACTGTTTAGCCAGTGGTTCGTCGGGGAACTGCTGGATATCACCCTGGATAAACAAGACATAGCCTTATTGGATAGTCTGTTTGATCAGCTGGCCGATAGCGCATTGGCTCAGCCTCAGGTAGTAGTGCATCGAGACTATCACTCGCGCAACCTGATGATACTGGCAGACAAAACACTGGGGGTGATTGATTTTCAAGATGCGGTCTATGGCCCGATCACCTACGATCTAGTGTCTCTTTTAAAAGATTGTTATGTACGCTGGCCTGCCCAGCAGATGCGTCAGAGAGCCCTGGCTTACAAGGCTCAGACCTGTGCCGGCATTGAGGACGATCAGTTTTTGAAATGGTTTGACCTGATGGGCCTGCAGCGGCATATCAAGGTTATGGGTATTTTTGCGCGCCTGGCCCTGCGAGATGGTAAGCGGGGTTATTTACAGGATCTGCCCCTAGTGATTCGCTATAGCCTAGAAGCCGCTAAAGACTATCCCGAGAGCCGTGGATTTTACGATTGGTTTATACAGCGCATAGAACCACAGCTCGCGTCCCAAGAATGGTACAGCGACTGGCAAACCGCAGGTGATAACCCATGAAGGCGATGATTCTAGCGGCCGGCTTTGGCAGCCGACTGCGCCCGCTTACCGAGACCATCCCGAAACCTCTTCTAGAGGTAGGCGGCAAGCCCTTACTGCAATACCATCTCGAGCGGCTGGCTGCGGCAGGCATTACCGATATTATTATTAACACCAGCTGGTTGGCCGAGCTTATAGAAGATTACTTTGGCGATGGCAGCGACTTTGGTGTGAAGATTCAATGGTCTCGAGAGGCCCAGCCCCTAGAAACCGGTGGCGGCGTCGCCCGGGCATTACCGTTGCTAGGCAGCGAGCCGTTTTTATTGATTAATGGCGATGTGTGGACAGATTTCCCCCTGCACAGTGTTAGTCTCGATAAGGGCATGGATGCGCATCTGGTTATGGTTACCAACCCTGAGCATCATCCCGAGGGTGACTTTGCTGTCGCCAACAATCTTGTTAGCTACGATGTTGGTTCCAAGTATACTTTTAGCGGTATCAGCCTATTCAGGCCACAGTTATTTGCGGGTTACGAGGAAGACTGTTTTCCACTGCGGGATGTTATGCGCCCGGCAATTTTGTCCGGCAATGTCTCTGGGGAAGTCTATACTGGTGACTGGTGGGACATAGGCACGGTAGATAGGCTGTCGCGCCTGAATAAACAACTTAATACAGCTGAGTCAAAATAATAATGATCACAAGAAACCACTTCCAAATAATCTTTTGGCTTAGCCTATTAGGTACTATCGGCCTCTCACTGATGCCGATGTCGGGGCAGCAAATTTTTGAATCACAGGACAAATTTGGACATGCCACGGTCTACGCCATATTGTATTTTTTGTCGGTGCAAGCCTACGGCCACCGAGTTCCTCTGTGGCTTTTGGCCGCAATACTGGTGGCGTTTGGATTATCAATGGAGCTGGCCCAATCTATGACCAGCTACCGTTATGGCGATCCCTGGGATTCACTGGCCAATAGCCTGGGTATTGTAGCGATTTGGTTAGTGGTTAGTCTGCGCAAGAAATGGCAGTGAAATCAGTTTACCGCGGCAGCGATTATTTTGAAGCTCAGTTACTAAAAGGAATTATGGAGCAGGAAGGTCTGCAAGTATTTCTTCAGGGTGCAGCATTGCAAGGAGCCATGGGCGAGGTTCCAGCAATGGGGCATCTATCGATTGACGTCAATGATACGGATCAGGATAGGGCGACAGAGATAATTGCTGCCTATGAGCGTGGTGACTATGCTCTTGATGAAGGACTAGACGATGCCCTCGACAATCAAAAGGACAATCAAAAGGACAATCAAAACGACAATCAAAGGGACGATAAATAATTATGACGCCTAAGTTAAAGCGAATATCCCTGTGGTTCGGCCCCTTAGTTGCTGCTGTGGTCACTCTATCGATGATGCAATCAGGCTGGGCTCGCGAAGGTGCTTTAGTGGGTGGTCTTACCGTCCTCTGCGCCCTCTGGTGGGTGTTCGAACCTATCCCCATTCCTGCGACTTCCATGATCCCGTTGGGTGTTTTTCCACTGCTGGGCCTTCTCAATGGCAAGCAGGTCGCTCAGGCCTATGGCGATCCACTTATTATTTTATTGATGGGCGGCGCCATGCTATCCAAGGCCATGGAAAAGAGCGGCGCGCACCGTCGACTTGCCCTGTACATGGTCAATCTTTTTGGTGGCGACAATCAGCGGCGGCTGGTCTTTGGTTTTATGGTGGCCTCTGCCGTACTCAGTATGTGGGTTTCTAACACCGCCACTACCCTAATGCTATTGCCCATCGCCTACGCAGTACTAGACAGTGCTCGTAGCGAAGACTCAGCCAAGCTGGCTGTGCCATTATTTCTCGGTATTGCCTATGCCGCCAGTATCGGTGGACTGGGCACACCTATCGGCTCGCCGCCCAATATCATCTTCCTCAAAATTTATGGCGAAGCCACAGGGACTATTCCTAGTTTTGCCCAGTGGATGCTCTGGGGTCTCCCCGTGGTTGTGTTGTTACTCCCTCTGGCTGGCTTATGGATTACCCGCCATTTAGGTGAGTCCGCCCCCTTAGCTATTCCTCAGGCCGGCGTTTGGCGCACAGAAGAAGTTCGTGTACTTATTGTTTTCTCATTGACCGCCCTAGCTTGGATTACCTTGCGTGAACCCTTTGGTGGCTGGACAACATTACTGGGGGTGCCCACCGCCAACTATGCCGCCGTGGCATTAACCTCGGTGATAATTATGTTTGTATTGCCCAATGGACGTGGTGGAAAATTACTAGACTGGGAATCAGCCTCGACCATTCATTGGGGTGTTCTACTATTATTTGCCGGCGGTATTGCCATTGCTAAAGCATTCGCGGTTACTGGTATTAGTCAGGCCATTGGTGAATCACTGTCGGGCGTCACCCGACTATCCATCATCGTACTTATTGCTGCAGTGGCGTTGGCCGTTACCTTTTTAACCGAGATCACCAGCAATACAGCAACCACCACATTATTAATGCCTATTCTCGCAGCAGCCTCCCTAGGCGCGGGATTTGATCCGGCGCTATTAATGTTGCCGGCAGCACTTTCTGCCAGCTGTGCCTTTATGTTGCCAGTGGCAACAGCCCCCAATGCGATCGTATTTGGCAGCGGAAAAATCACTGTGGAGCAGATGGTGCGAGAAGGGTTTGCGTTAAATCTGATGGGTGCGGCGGTTATTACGTTGGTGGTTTATTTTTGGTTGGGATTTTAACCCCATACAATTCTTGTTTATTTAAACGTTAATATTTAAATAAACGATGTTTAATATTAAGGCTGTAAAAGAATTTTAATATTGCCGGGCTGCAAGGTTTGGCTGCCGGCAATCGACAATACCAGTGTTGCCATCTCATCCCAGACATCCGCTTTACGCATGCCCTTAATGCCGCGATCAATTGCGCCAGCCTGATATAAAAACATACGTAGATGCGCAGGTTTATTACGCTGCAATGCTCGACGGAATAGGGTCATGCGCTTGTCCCACACGCCGGAATTTTTGAGTGCCCAGTCGCTGTGTTCACCTCGCGCCACCTGTTCGCTGGCTTTCACTAAAATACGCAGCTCTCGGGTAATAGCCCAGAGTAGGGGAATAGGTTCTGTGCCTTCGTTTTGTAATCCGCGCAGTGACTGTGCGGCAGACTGTGCGTCACCTATGAGCATTTTATCGATAAATTCAAATAGGTTGTAGCGAGCACTATCTGCAACCACGGCCGACATGGTGTCGGCATCGACCTTGCCTTCTGGGGCCAATAATTTAAGTTTTTCAATTTCTTGTACGGCGGCCAATAAGTTGCCTTCGACGCGGTCCGCTAAAATCTGTACCGCTTCTTGGTTGGCTTGAATATTCGCCTGGCTGAGACGCTGCTGAATCCAGCGCGGCAAGTTATCTGCGCTGACTGGCCATACTTGAATATGGGCGCCCAGAGACTCAAGTGCCTTCAGCCATTTACTATTTTGTGCAGACTTTTCAAGCTTGGGGAGAATAACTAACAGGAGATTATCTGGGTTGGGATTGGCGCAAATTTCACAGAGTGCTTTGCTACCTTTGTCGCCGGGCTTTCCATTAGCAATACGAATTTCGAGAATTTTTTTATCGGAAAATAGCGATAGAGAATTAGCTTCATTGGCGATATGGTTCCAGTCGTAATTGCCTTCGACATGGAAAAGTTCGCGTTCGGTAAACCCATTTTTTCTTGCGGCCACTCGTACTGCATCTGCGCATTCCTGAGCCAGCAATGGTTCGTCACCACTAATTACATAGACAGGCAAAAGTTGCTTTTGCAGGTTACCGCTAAGCTGTTCTGCCTTGATTTTCATTACTGTTGGCCAGTGCTGGGTACAACACGTAAGCGGTTGAGAATCTGGCGGACAATCTCCTCACGCATACCATTTTTCACTCGGCGCTCTTCATTGTCAGAGGCCAGAACATCTTGCTCGTTAAATTCGTAAACGCGCTCAACCGAGGCGGTAGAGAGTGGTATTAGTTGGACACCATCGGCACCAACAATTAGAAAATCTACTTCTTCATTTAGCTGATATTCTGCGACTCGGGCTGCGGCATTAATGGTGCCGGTGCGGCGTGTCTGACGGAAATCAACGATCACAACGCTGTAGCTCGCATCCGCAGAGCTGGGCACAATTTTTGCCCCGTACACATTGAGCGCACGGGTTAGTTCTTGGATAAGATCGCTGTGGGCATCATTGGATGACAGGTACAGGCTGCCTAAGTCTGTAGGCACAACCTGAGAATTGCGCAGCTGCCAGCCACAGGCAGACAGCAGTAATATCATTGCGATGGGGAGTAAATTTTTCATCATTACAGTCCTCTTTCTTAATTCGCTACTATATTAACCAGTCGGCCTGGCACTACAATAATTTTACGAATGGTGACGCCTTCGGTGAAACGCTGCACATTGCTATCTTCAACAGCCAGTTTTTCAATTTCGTCCTTGGGGGTCTCGGCGGCCACCTGAATCTTGCCACGTACCTTACCATTGACCTGAATCACCAGTTCAATGGAACTGCGTACCAGCGCCGACTCATCTAGGATGGGCCAGGCAGCATCGGCTATAGAGCCTTCATTACCCATGGTGTTCCACAGGCTGTGACAGATATGCGGTGCAATAGGGGACAGCAGTAAAATCGCGCTCACCAATGCTTCATGACGAACAGCGACACTTTGGCCGTCGTTATCGGTTAGCTTGGCAACCTCGTTAAGCAGTTCCATAACAGCAGCAATGGCGGTGTTAAAGGTATTGCGGCGGCCATAATCGTCGTTAACTTTGTTGATGGTTTCATGGGTCTTGCGACGCAAATCTTGTTGGCCATCGTTTAGCTTGGTTTTATTTAATGGTGCGCTCTCACCCAGTGCGAGATGGTTATGCACCATATTCCAAAGTTTGCGCAGGAATCGATGGGCGCCAGACACGCCGTCATCGCTCCATTCCAATGTCTGCTCGGGGGGCGCTGCAAACATGGTGAACAGACGCACGGTATCGGCGCCATGTTTATCAATGGCGGTCTGTGGGTCGACACCATTATTTTTGGATTTCGACATCTTGGTAATGCCGCCGCTATGGACTAGGTCGCCAGTGGCAGTTTCAACGGCACTAAGGGTGCGGCCTTTTTCATCACTTTCAACGGTAACAGCCAGGGGCGATAGCCATTCTTTGCGGCCATCATTGTCTTTATAAAAGGACTCGGCTAACACCATGCCCTGACAGAGCAGGCTCTTAAAAGGTTCGCTGCTGCTGACTAAGCCTTCGTCGCGCAATAGCTTGTGGTAAAAACGTGCGTACAGAAGATGCAAGATGGCGTGTTCAATGCCACCCACATATTGATCTACCGGCAGCCAGTAATTGGCGCGCTCTGGGTCGAGCATTGCGCTGTCTAAATCGGAGCAGGTAAAGCGGGCGTGATACCAAGACGATTCCATAAAGGTATCGAAGGTATCGGTCTCTCGCTCAACGGCCACACCATCTATCTCGGCCTTTCGCCATTCTAGGTCAGCTTTAATCGGCGATTGAATGCCATCCATCTCTACATCGGTGGGCAATACAACCGGTAGGCGATCCAGGGGTACTGGAATTTCGCCGCCCTCGGCCAAGTTATACATTGGGATTGGTGAACCCCAGTAGCGCTGGCGGCTAACGCCCCAGTCACGCAAACGATAATTGGTGGTGATAGAGCCATGATCACAGGCTTCAAGGGCTGCGGCAATGGCATCAAAACCGGCGGCGAAATCTAGGCCGTCGTACTTGCCGGAATTAACCAGCAGGCCTTTACTAACAAAGGCTTCGTTTTCGATATCACAGTTTTCGTCATTAGCTGGCGCGATGACCTGCTTAATCGCCAGGCTATATTTTTTGGCAAATTCATAGTCGCGCTGATCATGGGCGGGTACTGCCATTACGGCGCCGGAGCCATAGTCCATCAATACATAGTTGCCGACCCAAACAGGAATAGTCTCACCGGTTAATGGATGCAGGGCAGTAATGCCCGTGTCCATGCCGCGCTTTTCCATGGTGGCCATTTCAGCCTCAGATACCTGCTGGGTTTGGCACTCATTGATAAAGGCTGCGAGCTGTGGATTATTCTTGGCAACTTCAGCGGCTATTGGGTGGGCGGTGGCTAAGGTCGCGTATGTCACGCCCATCAATGTATCTGGTCTAGTGGTGTAGACATCAAAACTGGCATGTTCGCCAACAGATGCAGACAGGTCAAAGGTCATATTGACGCCGCGACTCTTGCCAATCCAGTTGCGCTGCATGGTTTTGACCTGCTCAGGCCAGTGTTCCAAATCATCCAAATCGTCTAATAGCTGCTCTGCATAATCGGTAATACGAATAAACCACTGAGGGATTTCCTTGCGCTCTACTGGGCTATCGCAGCGCCAGCAACAGCCATCGATGACCTGCTCGTTGGCCAGTACTGTAGCGTCATTGGGGCACCAGTTAACCGCGCTGGTTTTTTTGTAGACCATGCCTTTTTCGTAGAGTTTGGTGAAAAACCACTGTTCCCACTTGTAGTAGTTGGGCTTGCAGGTGGCGAGTTCACGTGACCAGTCGATACCAAACCCCAGGGATTTTAGCTGCCCCTTCATGTAGGCGATATTTTCTTCGGTCCATTTGGCGGGCGCCGTCTTATTTTGAATGGCGGCATTCTCTGCCGGCAATCCAAAGGCGTCCCAACCCATAGGGTGCAGGACATTCTTGCCTTGCATGCGCTGGTAGCGGGCGATTACATCGGTAATGGTGTAGTTGCGCACATGGCCCATATGCAGCTTGCCGCTGGGGTAGGGGAACATGGCCAGGCAATAGAATTTTTCTTTGCTGGGATCTTCAGTCACTTCGAACGTTTTATTGTCAGTCCAATATTTTTGGGCTGCGCGCTCTAACTCGGCGGGATTAAAGGGGTGTTCGATAGTCATGAAGATTCACTGCTTATTGATTTAAAAATAGGCGTGAATTATAGGGGAATAGAGACCCATCTAACAGCATGCAGATGGGTCTCGCTTGAGATAATTAATTACAGAGACTTAGCTAGCCTGTCTGACAGGTATGCCCAACTCCTCAAGCTTGGCCGCCATATCTTCGGCAGAGGTCGCGGCGTTAATCTCCTTGTCTATAAATAAGATTTTGCCGTCTTTGCCAATATAAAACGTGTGGCGATACGGCAGGCCGTAAAAGGCCAGCACATCATAGGCCTCGGCGACAGTTTTGGACGGGTCGCTTAGGAGGGGGAAATCGGCTTCGGTCTCGGCGGCAAATTCCTGATTCTTCTCTAACTCGTCGACGCTAGCCATAAAATAGGTAACATCCAGGCGCTTTAGAAGATGGCCATTTTGCGCCAGAGATTTACATTCGATGGTGCAGCCGCCGGTAAAGGCTTTTGGGTACCAGGCAATAACAATGGCCTGCTTGCCGTGAAACTGCTCCAGGGTATAGGTGTTACCGTCAGTGCCCTCGAGTGAAAATGCGGGGGCCTGGTCGCCGACTTCTAGGGCTGCGGCGGAAACAGATAGGGATGCCATTATTGCCAGTAGTATCAATTGAAGTTTTGTTTTCATTGTTCGCCTCTTTATTTGGTTTTTGTTCTTTTTAGTGCGCTATTTAGCATTCTTTGTTTTATTAACAGTCCAATACAGCTTAGCAGGGCCAGTATTACCGTTGGCCATGAGCCGAAACGGGAGAATACTGTGCGGCCATTGCGTGGTTCAACAGTGCCTACCAGCTCTCCCTGAGTATATTGCTCGAGGCGCTGATAAATTTCGCCGCGATGATTCACCAGTGCTGAAATACCATTGTTGGTACCACGAATCATTGGTTTGGCATTTTCTAAAGCGCGCATCTGCGCCATTTGCATATGCTGCTGGGGACCCAGTGATTTACCAAACCAGGCATCATTGCTCACGGTGAGCAGTATTGATGCATTACGACTATTACGGGCAACCAGATCCGGATAGACCACTTCGTAGCATATTGCGGTAGAGACTTTTTCTCCCTGCACGGTAAAAGGCGTCTGGTTGTCAGCACCCAACGAAAAGGCTGACATGGGAAGATTAAAGAAGCCGATCAGGCCGCGGAGCATCGATTCCAATGGCACATATTCACCAAAGGGCACCAGCCGCGTTTTATTGTATTGCCGCTCGCCCTCGATATTTCCCAGTGCAATCATCGAGTTATGATATTTCTTTTCTGCTCTGTTATAGGTTGGAATGCCGGTTAATAAGGTAGTTTGGCCAGCCGCGGCCTGTGTCTGTATTGAGTCTAAAAACCCTCGAACTCTGTGAGGCAGGGCCGGAACAGCCGCTTCGGGCCAGATCACAAGGTCGGTACCCCAATGAGCGACACTCTGTTCTTCAAGTTGACTGAGTATGGTTGTCAGGCTACCTGAGGCCCACTTTTTATGTTGATCTATATTGGGTTGTACGAGCACGACGGACAGCTGTTGCCCGCTGGGCTGAGTCCAGTCTTTGTGCTGCAACAAATAACCTGAGGCTGCGAATATCAAGACAGCTACAGCGGCGACAGATACTGCACGTTGGCCTATTTTTCCTTGAATAAGCTGCACCAGCAGCGTGGCACTGAGTGCACAGATAAAGCTTAGCCAGAGTACGCCACCAATAGGCGCCCAGCCATTAAGCCAGGTATGGGTGTGGGCATAACCGGCAAATAACCAGGGGAATCCGGTTAAAGCCCAGATTCGCACCCATTCGCTTAATACCCATATCGCGGGGAGGCCGATAACCCAGGCGGCGGGGGTTTGTGGCATTAACGCACTGAGTACAAAGGGTGCGGCAAAAAATAGCGCCAGAAACAGGCAGAACAGCGCCGTGGCCAATAGAGCCAGGGGTGCCGGGACAAAGCCATGTTCATGAATACTGACGTAAACCCAGCTAGCTCCGGCAAAAAACAGTCCAAACCCATAGACGCTGGCTTTTGCCATGGCCTGGGTAATCGATTGATGCTGTAGTTGCCAGAATAGTACGGCAATGCTTAGGGTGGCGATTGGCCAGAGAGAGAAGGGCGCGAGGGCCAGAGGAAATAGTGCCCCAGCTACAAATAGCGAGAGAAAATTCTGCCCTCGGCTTAATTGTTTGGCTAAGAGCTGTTTTATCAAGGGCTGTTTTTTTGTCTCAGCCACTTTATATCAGCCACTTCATACAGTGTTTTTAGTGACTTCTAAAAGGGTGATCTTACGGTTGTCGCCAGCAATCACTTTAAAGTCGAAATTTTCAATGCTGGTGGTTTCATCAATGTCTGGCAATCGGCCAAAGGCGTGGACTACCAGTCCGCCAACCGTGTCGAACTCGTCATCGGCTAAGCCAACATCAAAGAATTCATTAAAACTACTGATTTCGGCAATGGCTTCTACCTGAAATTGATTGTCGCTGGTGGCGCGAATTTGTTCTGGCTCATGTTCGTCGGTTTCATCTTCGATTTCCCCAACGATTTCTTCCAAGATATCTTCAATGGTGAGTAGCCCGGAAACGCCGCCGTATTCATCCACCACAATGGCCATATGGTAGCGATGCTCACGAAATTCCTGAAGCAAGATATTCAGACGCTTGCTCTCGGGAATAATGGTGGCTGGGCGCAGCAGGCTTTTAAGGTTAAATGACTCTGCACCAGACAGTAGCAGGGGCAGAAGCTCTTTGGCCAGCAGAATACCCAATACATCATCGGAGGATTCGCCAACCACAGGAAAGCGGGAGTGCTGAGACTGAATAACTAGGTCTAGAATTTGCTCAAGGCTAAAATCATCTTCGATCACTCGCATGCGTGATCTGGGAATCATAATCTCTCGGGCCTGGAGATCGGCCACTTTGAGAGCGCCTTCCATAATTTGCAGCACACTTGAATCGATAATTGACTCATTTTCGGCGCTGCGCAACATATCCGCGACTTCATCACTGCTGGTCGGGTTGGATGAAAAAGCCCGCCCTATTTTCTTTAACAATGAGGGCTCGGAGCTGTTATTTGATTCTTCGTTCATGGGTTTCTCTATCAGACTCTTGTTATTATAGTTGCTGTCTAGACCGGTGGGTCTAATGTGTTTTCTGTATAGGGCGCGGGAAAACCCAGCCCCAGTATAATATCGGTTTCTAGTGTTTCCATAACCTCGGCATCATTATCGCCGACATGATCATAACCCAGCAAATGCAGTACGCCATGCACGGTCATATGGGCCCAATGGGCCTCTGCGGTTTTATTTTGTTGCTGAGCTTCTCGCACGACGACGGGGGCACAGATAACCAGATCGCCAAGTATCGGCAATGGTTCTGGAACAACGGCATCGAAAGGGAATGAGAGTACATTGGTGGGGCCGGACTTGCCGCGATACTGCTGATTGAGCGTAGCACTTTCCTGTTCATCGACTATACGCACACTGAGTTCTGCGGCGTCTCGCTCGTTGCGGACCGCGGCACTAACCCAGCGCTGCATACTGTCTTCGTCAGGGGCATCCTCCGACGAGCAGGCTACCTGAATATCAATCGAAATATTCATGGGTCTTTCGTTAGTTCTCGTTTTCAAAGGCATCGTAGGCGTCAACAATGCTTTGGACTATGGGGTGACGAACAACGTCGCGAGAATCGAAGTGGGTAAAGTTAATTTCTTCCACATCTTTTAATACTTCACAGGCATGCACTAAACCTGAGCTAACGCCGCGCGGTAAATCGATTTGCGACATATCGCCGGTGATTACTGCGGTGGAGCCAAAGCCAATACGGGTGAGGAACATTTTCATCTGCTCACGGGTCGTGTTCTGGCTTTCGTCGAGAATAATATAGGCATTGCTGAGGGTGCGACCGCGCATATAGGCCAGCGGTGCAATCTCAATAACATTGCGCTCCTGAAACTTGGCCACGGTTTCAAAGCCAAGCATTTCGTGGAGAGCGTCATAGAGGGGTCTTAAGTAAGGATCTACCTTTTGCGCCAGATCTCCGGGCAAAAAGCCCAGGCGCTCGCCCGCTTCAACAGCGGGGCGTACCAACAGAATGCGTTGCACCTCATCGCGCAGCAGTGCTTCAACAGCACAGGCCACGGCTAGATAGGTTTTACCGGTGCCGGCTGGGCCGACACCAAAGTTAATATCATGGGTTTGAATGGCGCGCACATAGCGCTGCTGATTCAGCCCTCTGGGTTTGATATTGCCTTTTTTGGTGCGTATTACCGAAAAGCTATCAATGTTGTCGGCAGGTTGCGCATTGCTGGCAGATTGGGTCATAGGCTTCTCTCTCTCGCATTGTCGAAGGTGGAGGTGTACTTCTTCAGGGGAAAGCTCGGTTGAATGGGCCGTCTCCTGATATAGGTTATAAATAACATCAGCCGCGCTCTCGGACGCTTTGTCGTCGCCATACACCGCAAAGAAATTATCTCGCGAGCGAATTTCAACGTTCAAACGTTGTTCGATTAGGCGCAGATTTTCATCAAATTGACCGCAGAGTAAGGCGAGACGACGAGCATCATTGGGCTCGAGAGTGATGCTGTAGGCTGATGGTTGTGTATCCAATCGTTTCAATGGGTGGTTTAGAGCCTTTCCATAAGACGGTATTGTTAGCATAGCGCGAACTTTAGGGCAGGGTAAGCTTTTTTATCAGGCTATTATCACAAAAAGCATTATAAAAAAATAATGCTTAAACGCTTAGGTTCTAAGCGGCTTCTGTCTAGCCTTCGATTTAATAGAGCTAAGCAGAGATGGCCGTATCAATCACCAAATCACCGCGCAGAGAGTTTGGCAGCGCCTGGGTGATATCCGCCTGAGCAAATTGACCGATCAAGCTATGGTCATCACAGCTGAAATTCACCACCCGATTAT
>CAJJAS010000149.1 GCA_905182245.1 gamma proteobacterium HTCC2207
ATGGCATTGATATCTTCCCAGTCACCCAGAGATTCATTAACACTGGAATAATCTAGAACAGAAAATCCATCGTCTGAGGTAAAGGGGTAGAAGGGTAATATATGCACGCCGCTAATGGAGCTACGACAATATTTATCGAGAAACCGATTGAGAGTTCGCAGAGGTTTTTCATCGTCTAATAATACCGAATCACCATAGGTGATAACTAGGCTATCGGTTTCATCCCAATGATTCACATTGCGATTTTCAATAACCTCTTTGTCTTGTAGGCCCATCAGTTCGATAAGCTCATTAGTTAGGAGGCTGACATTTTCCACCTCTCCGTCCTGATAAATAGCACCCAGATGCGCTTCTATTTCAATGTGTAATTTATTTTTTGGCATGTCTAAATTCTTCGTTATCTGCTTCTACTGCACTGACTAACTGTTCGAATATATCCGGGATAGCACTAACAACTCGGTTCCAGCTAGGAATAAAAGGCCTTTCCATGGGCACATTAAAAAACACTTCTCCGGCCTTTATAATATTCTCGGCAAACATTTCTACGGCTTTTTCCTCTTCGTGAATATCCAATGTTAGGCCATTCATAATGGCGTCATTGTGGCAGTTCTCTACGGTGTCTAAGGCGAGGCGATAGTAGGTGGCTTTTATTGAACGAAAGGCCTCGGTGCTAAACACTTCGCCCTGAGTGGCGAGTTTTCGGAATAGCGCCTTGGCGATATCGATGGACATTTTTGATAGGCCATCGGCGTCGTCATCCAATGAGAGCTTCTGGTGTTTATGGTCGTAGTTGTCGGCGATATCAACTTGGCAGAGTCGGTTGCTGGCATAGTTGCGATACATCTCTGACAATACGCCAATCTCTAAACCCCAGTCGCTGGGTATACGAATGTCGTTGAGCACATCGCGGCGAAACGAAAATTCACCGGCCAGAGGATAGCGATAGCTGTCCATATAATTTAGGTAGTCGGTATGACCTAGGTTTTTTTTCAGTGCTCGCAATAAGGGCGAAACTAGCAGACGTGATACGCGGCCATTGATTTTTCCATTGGCAACCCGTGCGTAATAACCTTTGCAGAACTCATAGTTAAATCTGGGGTTGGCCACTGGATAGATCAGGCGGGCCAGCAGTTCACGATTGTAAGTTAGGATGTCGCAGTCATGAAGTGCCACCGATTCTGCTTTGTTAGAGGCTAAGGTGTAACCCATGCAGTACCAAACATTGCGGCCCTTACCTAGCTCCTTGGGCGCCAAATCTAATTTTTGTAATTTTGCATCTAGGGCTTTGAGTCGCGGGCCATCATTCCATAGCACTCGATGTTCTTGAGGAAGCTCTGAGAAAAACGACAGTGCCTCGCGATATTGACTCTCATCCGCACGATCCAAGCCAATCACAATTTGATTGAGGTAGGGCACCTGCTTTAGCTCGGCGATAATCTTCGGCATGGCTTCGCCTTCTAACTCAGAAAATAATGAGGGAAGGATTAAACCCATGGGTCTTGTTTTGGAAAACGTTACCAACTCTTTTTCCATATCGGCGAGGGGCCGACGGGACAAATTATGCAGGGTAGTGATGTTGCCGTTTTGATGAAAGTCGCCCATAGTTTTCTCTATTCTTTTGTTAGTGTTTTTCGTTAGTCGGTTTTGCTAATAGGCATTATTAATATTGATTTGCGAGCCAGGCAGTTACGCCCTCGACCCAGCCATTGGGGCCGGTGGCTTTGCTTAGATGAAAATGTGTTGTGCGCTGTAACACAGGCGCAGAATGGTTTTCTGAACGAATTATTAAAGCGGAATCCGCTGCCTCGAGCATGCTGATGTCGTTACCGCTATCGCCAATAGCCAGAGACTGACAGGCACCGAATTTTTGCTGATACAGGCCCTGTAGATGCAGTAGGGCACGACCCTTATCAGTATCGCCGCCCATGGTTAAAAAGCGTCCGCCCTGTAATAGATGAGCGCCTGCATTGGTGAGGGTAAGGCTAAACTCGGCTTTACGATCGGCGCTGCCTAACCAATGAATGGGTTCGCTGTATTCCCGTTGCTGGGCCAGTGCTGCCTGTTCTGATGTGAGTCCGGTGAGCTTTGCTAAGCCCGTAGTACCTTCGTCGGCACAGATTGAGCTAAAGGTTTGGTACTCGCCGGCATAGGGTTTGCCTACTTCGTCGAGCAGCTGTAGCCAATGACTGCGGGGCGGACTGTTAGCAATCACCCAGTAATCATCTAACTCGTTGGCGTCTTCTTGGCACTGCTCAAAATATTGTTTGGGTAGATAAATGGCGGCACCATTTTCGACAATAAAGGGCTGCGAGTTATCGAGGGTTTTTCGTAGAGACAGTACTTCGGCACAGGTTTTACTGGTGACAGGGATAACCGGAATTAGCTGCTCGGCCAACCGATCAAGAAGCCCGGCGGCCGGGGCAAAGCTATAGCTACTATGGTCGAGCAGGCTGCCGTCGAGATCGGTAAAGATGAGTCTCATGGTGTTGCCCGCCCCAACATGGTGCAAGCGCGCACCATGTTGGTTGTCTGTTTACCGTTGTAACTGCGCATTATGTCCCCCCATCACTGGTTCGCTTTTGTTTGAGGGGTTTGAACGTCCCCGCTTTATAAGGTGATTGCAGAAACCATGCCAACTATAGGCTGAAGTGATGGATATTTTGTCCTGCAGCTTTTATAGTTGGGCACAGAAAATAATTAAGGGTTTGCCGCTGTTCAGTGAGCTGCCCATTATAAAAATAAAAAATTGAGGGAATTTTTCATGTCGAATTTACAGACTGCAGATATCGGCCTAGGCCAGACTATTTTGCGCCGCGCAGCTATTTCACCGAATAAACCAGCGATTACCTTTGAAGGGCAGACCCAAACCTTTGCCGAACTCGGCGATCGTGTGCGTCGTATGGCCGCTGTGCTCCGTGCGGGCGGTATTTCTGCGGGTGATCGTGTGGGGTACATTGGTTTTAACCACCCGGTGTTTTTAGAAATGCTCTATGCCTGTGGCTGTTTGGGTGCGGTGTTTGTACCTCTTAACTTTCGATTAACCGGTCCTGAAGTGCGTTTTATTGCCAATGATGCAGGCATCAGCACATTGGTTGTAGATGATATGTTGCGCCCGATTATTGATGAAGAACGCGCTAACCTTGAGTGCACTCGCTACATTACTGCTGAAGCTGATGCCGATAACTGGGAAGCGCTTGAGCCTCTTATGGCTGCTGCACAGCCTATTGAAGCCAGCGAAAAAGTCGATGGCGACGACGTTGCTTTTATTATGTATACCTCTGGCACTACGGGTCTGCCGAAAGGCGCGATGCTGACCCATGGCAATATATTCTGGAATAGCATCAATGTGTGTTTTGGTGATGATGGCATTTCTGGTACCACGCTGACCTGCGCGCCGCTGTTTCATATTGGCGGACTTAATGTCACCACGCTGTTATCTCTGGGTATGGGTGTTGAGGTTGTATTGTTGCGCAGCTTTGATGCCGGGCAGGTGTTGGCCTTGATCGAGAAGCATAAGGTCACCACCATGTTTGGTGCGCCGACGATGTTCCTTATGATGGCACAGCATGAAAATTTCTCTACATCAGATCTTTCCAGTATTGATGCTATGACCTGTGGCGGAGCGCCTGTACCAGTGCCCCTAATTAAGACCTATGGCGATCGTGGTATTAAATTCTGTCAGGGTTATGGCTTGACGGAAACGGCACCTTTTGCCAGTTTATTAGCCAGTGATCTGGCCATGGTGAAGGTGGGCTCGGCAGGTAAGGCGCCGATGTTTACCGAGGTACGTATTGTTGATAAAGACAATAATCCTGTTGCCGCTGGTGTGCACGGTGAGGTCTGTATTAAAGGCCCGAACGTGATGAAGGGCTATTGGAATCGAGAAGATGCAACAGCCGAAGCCATCGATACTCAGGGTTGGTTCCACAGTGGTGACATAGGCTATTTGGATGACGAAGACTTTTTGTTCCTCTGCGACCGCGTTAAAGACATGGTTATCAGTGGTGGCGAAAATGTGTATCCCGCGGAAGTCGAGTCTGTTCTCTATGGCCATCCGTCGATTGTTGAGGTTGCGGTAATTGGTTTGCCCAATGATAAATGGGGCGAGGCTGTAACGGCTATTGCTGTGTTGGAAGAGGGCGCTGAGCTTACTCTGGAAGACCTGCGTGGTTTTGCGGGTGAATCTCTGGCTCGCTACAAGCTGCCAAGTGAACTGCGCTTTGTTGATATATTGCCAAGAAACCCAGCGGGTAAGGTACAGAAGTTTAAGTTAAAAGAAGTATTCGACGTTTAATTTGCACTCTAGCTTTAGTTCTAGTTCTAGTTCTAGTTCTAGTTTAAGTGCTGTTCAAGGGCTCGTTAGGAAAAGAGCCCATGGACAAACCAGCGCTGATTCGCTGATTCTCTAAACAACCAATAGCGCGCGCCTCTGTTGTCGCAAGCCAGATAATAGTCGCGCTGCTGTTCGGTCTGCCACCAGTTACCACATAAACGTTCGGGCCCACTGATAATGGTTAGTGGCTGTCGCCAGTACAGCTGTTGATTACGCATCTGCACGGGTGCAGGTTCGGTTAACAGCCACAGTGGTTGCGGTGCGGTTAGGGTTTTATTGGCTGCTGTTTTTATCGACTTGCCCGGTGTTGCCAAGGTACTGGCCAGCTCGGGGAGATAGTCTTGATTAAGTACAGGTTGCGATAGCGCCTCTATACCCAGTCGCACGTTAAGACTGTCAATCAATTCACAGGACTGTTGCGTGGCCTGCTGATCACCAAATAAATCCAGATTAAACACCGCCATTGGCGCTTCAATAAACTGATCCGCATGGAGAATAATCTGCTCAACACTGCGTGGCAGTTCTAGCCGGTCCAGCTGTAATCGACTCAGCATTAATAATGTTGACCAGTTATTTTGGCTGCCAGAGAGCTGTATCTGCATCTGCTGAGACTCTCCTATTAAAGGCTCAAAGCGCCATTCAATCTCTCGGCAATGGCATTGCCGTGCTACCAAATATTGGCAAAGACGCTGCAGCAGCATTTTCATGGGAAACAGCAAACTCTCTTTGTTAAAAATGCCTTGAGGGTTTTGAACGAGGTCATGAAAGCTATCGCCTGGCTGAAATCGTGTCGCCGTAAAAGGTTTCTCATTGTTTAGCTGAGCGATTCTGTTCATTAACTCAGCATCAAAACGACGGCTTAGGGCACTGCGAGATAGGGCCAATAGATCACCTAGAGATTTTAGGCCCAGCTGCTCAAAACTTTGTTGCTGTTTACGGCTGGTTTCTAAGCAGCTTAGGTCTGTGTTCATTAAGCGATGCTGTATTTGTGCAGGTTTGGGTAGCTGGGTTTGAAAGCTAGGTTGGCAGAGTAACTTTGCCGCAAGGGGGTTTTGGCCTATGCCATTAACCGCAGTAATCGCTTCATAAAGTAGCCTCTGTTCTAAGGCTTGCAGCAGTGCGTTGTAACCTTTAAATAGCTTGTTACAGCCAGAGATTTCGAGCCACAGGCCAGTATCATTATCCAGAATAACCACAGGACTAAAGCTATAGGCGAGTAATGCCAGCTGTTGCAGATGCTGCTGTTCCTGTTCAATTTTTCTAGGTAATACCAGTAATTCAGGGCAGAGAGCCAGAGCCGTTGAGACTGACAGGCCAGACTCTACGCCCCAGGCCCCGGCCTGAGTATTGCAACACAGCACCCGCTGAATGTTTTTTTCTAGGCTAACCGTGGCTATCGGTTTATGGGTCTGGTCTGCAGGTACCTGGGGCAACAATGTTTCAAGCGACAGCAGCGGGAAATACAGATACAGCCAAATATCCTGCGTCTTACTACTCTTGGCGCTCTTATTAGTTTTATGGCTCTTATTGATGTGCCTTAACATCAGCTATTTAGCGACATAACGGTATGGCTTGAATAGCCATGATGTCGATCGGCAGGTAACTGGGTAAAAGCGGTTCTCTGGGCAGAGGCCTCGCCTAGGCGCAGTTGCAGCTGTTGACCCGAAGCCGTACCG
>CAJJAS010000150.1 GCA_905182245.1 gamma proteobacterium HTCC2207
GTGCTGTTTATTGATATCGTTGGCCTGCTGCTGTGCATTCTGGCCATTACCGGCCTCTGGGCCTGGGTTAATAATCAGCGATATCGCAAAGAATAAGACGAGAACAGGCCTGCAACTTGCCGGCCCACTCAAGTCAGTGGTTGCCAGCTCAAATAAACCGCGATATTATTTAGTCTTGAACATTCAAAAGGGCAGCATAGCTGCCTTTTTTTATTCTGTTGAAAACCGTTTTTGCTTGAAGCGATAAATAGAAGCTATGACTTGAAGCGACAAACAGAAGCGATAAACAGAAGCTTGGCACTAAAACACGGATAGAAAGGAAGCGCGCAGTATATGTCTACCAACCAGCTAATGAATACCTATGGCACCAGAGCCGCCACCCTCGTTAAAGGCGAAGGCTCATGGCTGTGGGATGCCGATGGCAATAAATACCTAGATGCCCTGTCCGGCATTGCCGTTTGTGGTCTCGGGCATTCACATCCTGCCGTCGCCAAAGCCTTGGCCGAGCAAGCAACAGTGCTCACCCACTGCTCCAACTTCTTCACCATACCCAACCAAGAACTGCTCGCCGATAAACTCTGCGCTGCCTCTGGCATGAGCAATGTGTTTTTTGGTAACTCCGGCGCAGAAGCCAACGAAGCGGCCATCAAAATCGCCCGCCTTCATGGCCATAAAAAAGGCATCAAGCTGCCTACCGTCTTAGTCATGGACAATGCCTTTCATGGCCGCACCCTAGCCACATTAAGTGCATCCGGTGGACGAAGAGTGCAGGCAGGCTTTGAGCCCCTAGTGCGAGGCTTTGCCCGCGCCGCTTTTGACGACATGGAATCACTGACCACCGTCGCCGACAATAATCCCAGCATCTGTGCCCTCTTCGTCGAGCCCATTCAAGGTGAAGGCGGAATTCGCATGGCCAGCACTGAATACCTGCAACAGCTGCGCGAGTTCTGTGACCAGCGCGGCTGGCTACTAATGCTCGATGAAGTCCAGACAGGTAATGGCCGTACCGGCAAATATTTTTACTACCAGCACAGCGGCATTACCCCCGACGTGGTGACCACCTCAAAAGGTCTAGGCAATGGCGTACCCATTGGCGCCTGCCTGGCCCATGGCGAAGCCGCTGAGCTAATGCAGCCCGGTAACCATGGCTCAACCTTTGGCGGTAACCCGCTGGCCTGTGCCGCCGCTCTTGCCACTATTAATACATTGCAAGATGAAAACCTCAGCGCACGAGCCGCAGTACTGGGCGACAGAATAATGGCAGGCTTTAAAACAGCCCTAGCCGATGTAGAGCATGTAGTCGAGATTCGC
>CAJJAS010000151.1 GCA_905182245.1 gamma proteobacterium HTCC2207
AAAATGTTATTTGCAGGTGAGCCGCAGCGGCGAGTCGACCCATGATTTGGCAGTGATCGAGCAGCTAGTGCGCAACTATGTGTTTTTCTCTGGGCAGAATTTTCCCTATATTTTGCAGCCACTAATGGCCGAGCATAAGGTCATGATCAACCCCCAACGCCCCCTAGCTATCTACCATGCTATGTCACTGCACTTTGATACCCTGGAATTAACCCAGCCCGGTGTTGAACTTGCCGAGACCAGTCTAGACGTCAATGGTAAACGCGGTGATGGAGAGTTTAAGTTTCGCCTGATGAATGGCGACGACGTGGTTGGCTCTGGTGCTAAGAAAGTTATCCTTAGCGGCCTGCGAGAATACGAGCAGGACGCCATGGACAAAATGGTGGCCGATTATTTACTTTGGGCTTCTCAAGCCTAAAGGCTCCTTCATTAGCGAGCCAAAAGTTAGCGAGCCAAAATACCTTTTAAGAAAAATCCTGTGTGTGAGCCCTTAACCTTGGCTACATCTTCCGGGGTACCTACAGCAACAATCTGCCCGCCGCCAGAACCGCCTTCAGGTCCAAGATCCACAACCCAGTCTGCCGTCTTAATGACATCCAAATTATGCTCAATCACCACCACTGTGTTGCCATGGTCGCGGAGACGATGGAGTACGGCTAGCAGCTGCTCAATATCATGAAAGTGCAAACCGGTGGTCGGCTCATCAAGAATATACAGCGTCTTGCCAGTGTCACGTTTGGATAGCTCTTTGGAAAGCTTAACGCGCTGGGCTTCACCACCCGACAATGTGGTTGCTGACTGACCCAGGCTGATATAAGACAGGCCCACATCGATCAACGTTTGCAGCTTGCGCGCAATGGCCGGAATCGCATCGAAGAACTCGCGAGCATCCTCAATAGTCATTGCCAGCACCTGATGAATATTTTTACCTTTAAAATGAATGTCCAAGGTTTCGCGGTTATAGCGCTTACCGCGGCAGACGTCGCAGGGTACATAAACGTCGGGTAAAAAGTGCATCTCAACTTTAGTAACGCCGTCGCCCTGACAGGCCTCGCAGCGACCGCCCTTAACATTAAAGCTGAAGCGGCCAGGGTTGTAGCCTCTTGAGCGAGCTTCCTGAGTGGCGGCAAATATCTCTCTAACCGGCGTGAAGATACCGGTGTAGGTGGCGGGATTAGAGCGTGGCGTGCGGCCAATAGGGCTCTGGTTAATATCGATACATTTATCTAACAGCTCGAGACCGGTAATTTTACTGTGGGCCGCCGGCTTTAATGTGGTGGCTTTATTTAGCGTGACCGCCGCGGCTGGATAGAGTGTTTCGTTAATTAATGTCGATTTACCGGAACCAGAAACACCGGTGATACAGGTAAACACACCAATCGGAATCTCTAGGTTAACCTTCTGCAGATTGTTGCCCTCGGCACCGGTTACCTTGAGCATCTTGCCGTTGCCCTTGTTGCGCTTTTCGGGAATTTTGATACCACGGACACCGGATAAGAACTGACCGGTAATCGAATTTTTATTGGCCTTGATCTGCTTAACATTGCCCTCGGCAATAACTTCGCCGCCATGGATTCCAGCACCAGGGCCGATATCAATCACATGATCAGCGGCGCTAATGGCGTCTTCATCATGCTCCACCACAATCACGGTGTTACCTAGATCGCGCAGGCGTATTAATGTTTTTAGTAGACGTTCGTTGTCTCGTTGATGGAGTCCGATAGAGGGCTCGTCGAGAATATACATAACGCCAACTAGGCCAGCACCAATTTGACTGGCTAATCGTATGCGCTGGGCTTCACCACCCGAAAGGGTGTCGGCACTACGATTTAATGAAAGGTAGTTAAGGCCCACATCCACCAAGAAGTTAAAACGCTGGC
>CAJJAS010000152.1 GCA_905182245.1 gamma proteobacterium HTCC2207
TGCAGCGAATGTGAAATTTTACGTGATGACGGTCGTCGTTATGTGAATAAAGCGGTGGAAGCGGGCACTAATGCCATCTTGCAGCGATGGGATAATGTGCCCCATGTGTGGCCAATTTTTCATCCTGAGCTGCCAGAAGCAGCCGAGGCTTTTGCTGAGATAGAGGCATTTTTTAAGCGTCACTCTTGATGACAAGAGGATGACAAGTTAGTTACACGGAGATTATTAGCCGTTAAATTCGGCAGCCTATTAGGCCTATCATTTGATAGGCCTTTTTGTTGGGCGCCCTGCTGACTAAGGTCTTCTAATCAGCGCTCTTTATTAGCACTTTTGATTAGCGCTTTTGATTGGCAATTTTGATTAGCCCTTAGGCTTTCTTAAAACCAACGCTGGTGTAGATTCAAAGTAGGCTATAAATTCTGGATCTGATCCCCATTTCTTTTTCGCCATGGCTTCCAATAATGGAATGCCACTGACTTTGGTTAGTAAGAAATAAACAAAGACGGGAGAGATCATGGTGGCCAGTTGCCAACCGGATAGAACAGGAACTGCTACCAGTGCCAGACCCAACCATAATGTTATTTCACCGAAGTAATTAGGATGCCTAGACCAGGCCCAGATGCCGCTGGTGATAAAACGATCGCGGTTCTCGGGAATTTTTCTAAAGTTGGTTTTCTGTCGATCGGCTGTTATTTCGATAGCCATGCCCGCTAACCACAGGGCAATGCCCACATAGGCGAAACCACCCAGAGGCACTGTTGTGTTGGAGGTAATAGCCGCTAAGCCTGCAGCCATGGTTACCAGCACCCACAGGCCACCCAGGGTCCAGGTCATTAGGAACCAGGTGAATTTGGTTTTCATTACAGTGAAGCGTTTGTCTTGGCCATCTTTCTTTATACGCCCGAACAGAAAAGACCCTAGGCGCACGGCCCAGATAATAATCATGGCGCAGATAATCAAATCTCTAATATCCAGCTGGGGGTTTAAATAGACGGCGGCTGCGACTGTGCTGATATAGGAAATCGAACCGGTTAAGTCAAAATAATGCTCGGTTTGAAAGCCGAAAGACGGGATAAACACTAGCCAGTGCAGGGCAAATCCAATTGATCCGCAGAGTGCAAATAGCGCCATACCCTGATAGGTAACACTGCCTTGGCTACCGGCTAATAATATTAGCGATCCCAGAACAATGGAGATGATTATGCCGATAAGGGTGGTTGAGGTTTTCATTATTATTATTCTCTTTACCGTTGGTTATCTAAGAGGCCTCTGTCGGTATCAGTATCTAAGGACAGTAGCCAGTAATTCTTGCTGTAGGATTTTACGGCCCTAAAACAAGAATAGATCGCCTTGGATCATTAGCCTAGATTACGACTGGCCAGCTTCCCTAGAAGGCATCAACAAACTTATAGGGGTCATGGTCGGCGCAGCCGCCGCCAGCGAGATTAATATAGCGCTCGAAATCCCAGTAGTCGCTGCTGTGATAAGACATTAAGAAGCTCTCCACAAAGAGTCGGCAGCGCTCTTCTTGGTTGACCATCATTGTGTCTGATTCAATACGCGCCATTAACTCTTCAGGGGTTGGGTTGTAGTGTTCCATGCGCCAGCCACCGTCGGCGGGACTGTCGAGTACCATAATATTGGCGTCGTTTTCCTGCCAGACAGTCCATTCTGGCTGCTGCTGAAAGGCCCCTTTGTCTGGGGAGCCGCTGTGGGCAAATCTGCCCCAGTAATTCATCATGGCGTTGGATAGAGCGGCACGACCGGGTTGGCTTTCTGGTTCATACAAAAAGGGCAGTCTTAGGCCGCCGGCAAAGTCGTTAAAGACAAAGCTAATCTCACTACCGTGACCTGCACCGAACAGGGTTGGCAGATCAACGATCCAGCTGGAGGGAGACTCGTCCCAGTCAAACCTGTAGCCATAGATACCAATTTCGGGGTTTGCCAAGCGCATAAGTTTGGCTATTTGGCTAACGCCAAACATATGCCAGCGCTGGGATCGGTACTCTGCGTATCGTTGGTAACGTTCGATATCTTTAATGACTGGACGCACACCAAATTGTTGGCTGACGAAGTCGGGGTCTGTGGCCATAAAGGCTTTATCTTCATCACGGTTAGCGCCCATGATCATGGGTACTGCGTTGTAAGCGCCAGCCTGACCAAATACCTCTGCCATAGGCTGTGCGGGCAGTACATGGCCGTCTCGGAGTAGCTGTGGGGTCTGGGGTGTTTCGGGTTGTTTTACTAACTGCATGCCGGCATTGATCAACATTTCTGGGGTCTGCTGATACAGAAAGGCAGCAATGGCTTCTTCGCTCATTAGGCTCAGGTCGTTTTTTGCCTCAGTGCGATCAGTTGCTGTGTCTTTACTGATCAGCAGCTGAGCCAGTATTTCATTGGAGCTGTTGGGCCAGCCTGGTTGCTGCTCATCAGTAAAGTTTTCGGCACTGGCAGGGGTTTCAGTTCTAGTGGATCCGCTCTGACTGATGGCTTTGTGAAACAGGCCTTTTGCGAGGGGTGATGCCAGAAGGCCAAAGACATTACGGCCACCTGCAGATTCTCCAAAGATGGTGACATTAGAAGGGTCGCCGCCGAAGGCATGAATGTTTGTTTGTATCCATTGCAGAGCGGCAATAATATCGAGAAGGCCGTAGTTGCCAGAGGCATCCTCTAGGTTGGCTGAGGCGTTGCGAAGTGCGCTGTGGGTGAACCAGCCAAGCGGGCCGAGGCGATAGTTGACTGAGACAAACACTACCTGCTGATCGCTGGCGATGTTTTGGCCGGTGTAGAAGCGCGCGGACCCAACGCTGTTGCCACCACCATGAATCCATAGCATTACTGGGAGCTTTTGCTGGTTTGCGCTGTTGTTGGTGCTGTTGGTGCTAGGGCTGTTAATTTCAGGGCTATTTATTATGGGATCATTTGTTACGGTGCCTTCAATCTCAGTGCGGGCAACCGACAGTTGGCGGGGTGCCCAGATATTTAAATAGAGACAGTCTTCACTGCCGACTACCTCGCCTAACTCACCAGGCTCTCCTGCGAGAAATGTCCAATGCTGGGCGCAGGGTGCGGTCGTTTTTAAGGCAGGTAAAAGCTCTTCCCAGGGCTGTGCGGGTTGCGGTGCACGCCAGCGCAATAGACCGACAGGCGGCGCGGCATAGGGTATGCCTAGCCAACTGTGAGTATTGTTGCTGTCTGAAAAGCCAATGACCTGACCGCTGTCGATAGTTCGCACTGTGGCTGAGTCTGGGTCATGGGGCAGGGCAACTGAGGCGGTCATGTTGTCTATGTCTGGGCTGTCGACGTTCATCAGACTGAATACGGCGATGGCTAGAATCATTAATACTGCAGCTATGGGCAGTACTTTTATAAGTAGCACTTTTTTATAGGACATCACTGGTTCTCTTTTGATTCTAGGTGGGTGTTTTTACTATTTGGCTTTTTCTAACAAGCTCTTGTTGCACAGGCTCTTTTTGAACAAGCTCTTCTATCCAGTATTCTGATTAAGCGATCAAAACTAAACAGCGCCCTAAGTAGGAGTGGGAGCGCTGTATTTTAGAGTACTGTATTTTAGAGTACTTTGTTCTAGCTAGCTATTATCGCTCGTTAATCGAGCGAACGTGACTTAATCAAGTAAAAGGTTAGCAAGATGCAGCCGATGATGTTGCGCATCGCCATATTGGTGCTGAATCCAGAGTGCCCGGCGCAGATAGAGCTGTGCATCGCATTCATAGGTGAAGCCCATGCCACCATGGAACTGAATGGCGCGATCGCCGGCAAACATAAGAGCATCTGTG
>CAJJAS010000153.1 GCA_905182245.1 gamma proteobacterium HTCC2207
TTAATATCCAACCCACCACGACGCATATAACGGGCATAAACGCTTAGTTCTGCTGGCTCACAGCGCTGCATAATATCGCTAAATATTTTCTCCACACACTGCTCATGAAAGTCCTGATGTTGCCTAAATGAGACGATATATTTCAATAGCCCATCCGCATCAATCTGCGCGCCTTTATAGCTAATATACAGAGACGCCCAGTCCGGCTGATCGGTAACAGGACAATTGGTTCGGAGCAAATGGGAATAGAGAGTTTCAGTCACGGGCTGGCTGTTATCCGTCTGCAGAAAGCTGGCATCAGGGTGATAGGTATCTATACTCACCGCCCGCTGGTCAATGCAGGTGCCCTGCGATTCCTCGACCGGTCTAACCCGGTTAAAGTCCCCCACCTCATACAAAACCACAGCCACATCTGCCCCTGAGGCTACAGAGACATCGTTCTGCATAACCCCTTGAACCGCGTCCATTGACGGGTACTGAGTTTGATTAAAAGAATTCAGATAGAGCTTAAATGACTTGGATTCAATAATGGCATCACTGGTGCAGGGGAAACTAAATTCACCAATGGCGGCCTGGGGCACGCCCTGCTCGTTTAGCCAGGATATTTCAAATGCGGTCCACAGGTCTGTTCCGAAAAACGGCAGATTTCCTGAATGATATTCAGCCGCACGGGCCTTGCTTCGAGGAATAGGAAACAGCAACCCTGCATCGTATTGATCTGCATAGGCAGTGCCTTTGCCTAATCCTGTGTCAGAGTGATCTACCACTAGCTACGCAACCTTGAGCCTTTTTCAAGCAGGTTTAAGGCAACAAAGAACAGCAGCGCTGAGAACATTCCTACCATGGCAAATGACCAGGCAATATTAATATCCGTAATGCCCACCATGCCGTAACGGAACGCATTGACCATATACAGAATGGGATTAATTAAGGATACCGAACCCCAGAAGTCACCCAGCAAATCGATCGAATAAAATACGCCGCCCAGATAAATTAAGGGGGTTAAAACAAAGGTCGGAATAATCGAAATATCATCAAAACTATTGGCAAAAACGGCATTGATCAGGCCGGCCAACGAAAACATCAGCGAGGTCATCAGCACTATGCCGATAGTAACCGGTAGGCTGTGCAGGCTGAAGTCGGCAAAATACAGTGACAGCAAGGTAACCAACGCGCCCACACCCAGACCACGGCTCATACCACCCGCCACATAGCCCAGTAGAATAATCCAGTTAGGGGTTGGCGATACCAGTAATTCTTCGATATTGCGCTGAAACTTGGAGCCATAAAAAGACGACACCACGTTGGAATAGGAGTTGGTAATAACCGACATCATAATCAGGCCTGGCGCTACAAACTGAATATAGGGCAACCCTGCCATCTCACCGATACGGCCGCCAATCAGTTGCCCAAAAATAACAAAATACAGCACGATAGTGATCACGGGAGGCACTAATGTCTGGGGCCAGATGCGCATAAAGCGATTAACTTCGCGACGCACAATCGTAGTAAAGGCAATCCATTTTTGTCTATTATCCATTAGCCTTCTCCTTCAAGTTTTTAGCCACCAGGTCGAAAAACAACTCTTCTAACCGATTGGTTTTATTGCGCATACTGACCACATCAATACCCTGTTCTGTTAGCGCGGTGAAAAGCGCATTGATCGACTGCGCTTTATCAACATCTACTTCCAAGGTGCTGGTATCTACCTGCTTCAAGGGGTAGCACTCAACCTCTGGGCAGCTATCAAGAGACTCGCGAGTATCGAGAATAAAGGTCTCTTTAGACAGCTGTGAAATCAGCTCGCGAATACTGGTGTTTTGCACAATCTGGCCATGATCAATAATCGCCACATTGCGGCACAGGCTCTCGGCCTCTTCTAAATAGTGCGTGGTTAAAATAATGGTCGTGCCCTGCTCGTTTATCTCTTGTAAGAATTCCCACATGGACCGACGTAGTTCAATGTCGACTCCAGCTGTGGGCTCATCAAGCACCAGCAATCTCGGCTCGTGAATCAGCGCTCGGGCAATCATAAGGCGACGCTTCATACCACCCGACAGGGTTCGTGAAGGCACGTGAGCCTTGTCCCAAAGTCCCAGCTGTTTCAGGTATTTCTCAGCACGCTCGGCAGCGATCTTAGCGGGTATACCATAGTACCCAGCCTGATTAACCAGAATGTCGATGGGTTTTTCAAACTGGTTGAAATTGAATTCCTGAGGTACCACGCCAATAAATTGCTTCGCGCTGGAAAAATCTGCGTCTATATCATGGCCAAATATGGTTACCGATCCCGAAGTCTTACGCACGAGGGAACAGATAATACCGATAGTGGTTGATTTGCCCGCACCGTTTGGCCCGAGCAGGGCAAAAAAATCACCCTCGGCTACATTCAGGTCAATGCCCTTGAGCGCGACGAAACCGTCGTCATACTCCTTGGTTAGCTGGGTTATCTGTAGTGCTGGCGCTGTACTCTGGCTCAATTGATCATATCCATTTTAGTGGTCTGGTCTAGGTGCAGTATTGTATATCTCAAGCGTAAATAAGTCCGCTTTTAAGCGCTTTTTTAGCTAGTCCATCGGTCTCGTTGCGGGCATAATAAACCCAGAGATTGAGCAGATAACGAGAATCCATGCCACGCAAAACCATTCATCGCTTCCTTCCTGATATGGGCCGCCTACTTCAGCGGCCATCATTGCGTTGGATTAATATTATTTCTCATGACCCCAACCTACTGCATCTAAACCGGCATTCTGTCTCGCTAGCCGTCTTTATTGGTATTTTCTGTGCCTTTGTTCCATTGCCGGGGCAGACAATTATTGCTGCCTTAATGTGCTTTTGGCTGGGTGCCAACCTACCTATCGGCATGATGGCAATCTGGATTAGCAACCCTCTAACCATTGCACCCATGTTTTATCTTACCCACCGACTGGGCAGCTTTTTGCTGGGCAGTGAGCCGATAGACTTTACCGTGACATTAAACTGGGAATGGTTTTCGAATATTGGCGCGGGAATTTTACTTCCTCTGGTAACAGGCAGCCTGCTATGCGGGATTATTCTCGCGTCCATTGGCTACTTTTTTATTCTTAATCTTTGGCGCTGGAAAGTAATAAAGAACTGGGAACGGCGCAAGGACCTACGCCTAGAACAGAGAAACCGCCAGCATTAGAGCCTATATCAATAACGCAGCTCTTCCGCTGGCACCATACGACTCGCCCGCACGGCAGGGTAAATCGTCGCTAGGGTATTCAATCCTATAGCCGCCGCCGCAATAGTCGCCACATCAGACCAGCGCATATCGACCGGAATATAATCAATCGGATACACCGCCGTATTTAGAAACGTTGTGCCCAGCATAGCCTCAATCCAGCCCACAAAATCGGCTACCCAGTAACAACCCAGCACGCCAAAAAGTACACCAATGGAAATACCAAATAGCCCGATCATGGTGCCCTGCACTAAAAACAGCTGAACAATTTTTACCCGAGACAGACCAAGAGTCTGCAAGATAGCAATATCTCTGCGCTTGTCGACCACCGACATCATCAGCATAGAAATGACATTAAACGCGGCAATCGCCACAATCAAAAAGATAAGTAACCCGACCATATTGCGCGACAACTGAATCGCCTGATAAAGGTTGCCATGGGTCTGAAACCAATCTCGAAAGCCATAGCCAAAGGGCAGGCTATCAAGCAACCCATAGCCGATACGGCGGGCATCAAACTGATCGGCAACCTGTAGCCTAAAGCCCTGCACCATTCCAGGAATACCCGCAATCTCGGCAACCTGTTCCAGAGAAGCCAGAGCCAATACCTGGTCGAGCTCAGTGTGAGTGGCGAAAACTCCCGCCACCTGAAACGAGTAGGCTGAAGTTTTACCACCTGTAGCGGAAGGAATAATTACACTTACCCGCTGGTTTATTGAGACATTTAAATCCTCGGCAATAGATTCAGACAGCAGCAATTGGTTAGCGAGGGGCACCGTTAATCCGCCCTGCTTTAATACAGAAGCCAAACCCTTGGGCACTGCCTCTGTAGAGAGACCCAGCAACTGCACAGGCCGAGTCTGTTGACGGCTATGAATCAAACCATCTACCTGATTGTAGGGCGTGACTTCGATAACCTGTGGCAGCCGAGCAATAACCTGCTGCTGCTCCTGCCAGTCCGCAACGCCAGTCCCATGAATAAGTTGTACATGGGGCACCACTGAAAGAATACGCTCGCGCAGTTCCCGGTCAAAGCCATTCATAACCGACAGCACCACAACTAAAAGAGCAACGCCCAGCACCAGTCCAGTAATGGCCAGCATAGAAATAAACGACACCAATAAATTAGAGCGGCCGCCAGACCTAAAATAACGCAGTCCTATAAAGAGCGGGACCGGTTTAAACATTGGCGCTGTCCAATAGCTTCCCATCTTCAAGATTAACCACTCTATCCATACGCGCGGCAATAGCATGGTCGTGGGTGACCACCACAAAGCAGATACCCAGAGATGTATTGAGTTCAGCAAGCAGCTCTAAAATAGAGGCCGCAGTATGGGGATCAAGGTTACCCGTAGGTTCGTCCATCAGTACCACAGAGGGTTCAGTGACCAGTGCGCGGGCAATCGCCACACGTTGACGCTCGCCACCAGATAACTCGGCAGGCTGATGCTTAAGACGTTCACCTAGACCAACGCGAGTCAGTAGTACCGTCGCCCTTTCTCTCGCCTCGGCCACAGATGCACCGCCAATCAGACAGGGCATGGCCACATTTTCTAAGGCTGAAAACTCCCCCAGCAGATGATGAAACTGGTACACAAAGCCGACATGCTGATTACGCCAAGCAGCTCTTGCCGAGGTACCCAGAGTATTCCAATCTTTACCGCACACCTCAATCGAACCGGAGCTTGGATCATCTAGGCCGCCAAGCAAATTCAGCAAGGTGGTTTTACCCGACCCTGACACACCAATAATGGCCAGAGTCTCACCCTTACTAATATCAAGACTCACCCCGTCGAGCACCGACAGATGGGTATCCGCCTGCTGATACTCACGGCAAAGCCCCTTGGCCAGTAGTACAGAATTAATGGTCATAACGCAGAGCCTCCGCGGGCAGTACTTGGCCGGCACGCCATGCCGGATAGAGCGTTGCTAAAAAACTGATCATAAAGGCGCTGCCAACAACCATGACAACGTCGGTTACTAAAATTCTCGATGGCAGTGCGCTGATTAAATAAACGCTGGGATCAAACAGATAGATACCGGCGACGCGCTCGATCAGGCCAACAATATCGCCAATAAAATAAGCCAGCAGGCAGCCCAGTATCGTGCCAGCAACAATACCCATGATGCCCACCGCCATGCCCTGCACCATAAAGATACGCATCACCAGACCGGAGGTGGCGCCTAGGGTGCGCACCACGGCAATATCTTTGCGTTTATCCGAGACCATCAACACGAGACTAGCAACAATATTAAAGGCCGCCACGGCAATAATCACCGACAGTAGCAGGCTCACCACGACTTTTTCCATGCGCATGGCCTGAAAAAGAGTGCCCATAGAGCTAGTCCAAGAGCGCCATTTAAGACCAGGTAATATTATCTCACCAGATTGGACAATCCACTGATCTGCCCCGTAGGCATCGGTTAACTGCAGTTGCAGACCCTGAAATTTATTCCCCAGTCGCAATAACTTGCGTGCATCTTGCTGATGAATAAACGCCACAGAAGAATCTACCTGAGCACCTACTTCGAAGATTCCGGTCACAGTCATAGTTTTAATACGCGGGAAGATTCCCGCTGGGGTCACAGTGACCGAAGGCATGGTTACCTGCACTGGGTCACCGACAAATACATTGAGCCTGCGAGCTACCTGGCTACCCAGAACAACGGCAAACTCTCCCGGAGCCAATTGCTCCAAATAACCACTGATCATATGTTCCTTGAGCAACGCCAGCGTCGGCCATTCAGGATCAATACCTTGCAACATTACCCCGGACTGCTCTGCACCCTGAGACAGCATGGCAAAACTCTGCACCATGGGCACAACTGCGCGAATATTGGCATCAGCCATAATCTTTGGGCTCAGTGTCGCTATATCATCGGCACTAAAACCCTGAGGGCGAGCCACCGTAATATGGGGCACCACGCGCAATAAACGATTTTTGATCTCCCGATCAAAGCCATTCATCACCGACAACACCACAATCAGAGCCATCACACCCAGCGCCATAGCACAGAGCGAAAACCCAGAGATAAAGGACACAAATCCTTCTCTGCGTTTGCTGCGGGTATAGCGTAGGCCAATAAATAGTGGAAGGTTTTTTAGCATGCGCAGATTAAACCCGAAAGCCCCGCCACACACAACATCAGGCGGTTTAAGTGGCAAAGATTTATCTGATGATAACCAGTCCCTGTTTTGCTGGGAACTATTCTCTAAACTACCCGTTAAACTGCCCGCTAAACTATCTTCGATAACATCACCTACAATTAATAGGGTAACCGACAAGTAAAAAGGATTTTGGCAATGAAAAAGACGATCTTAGGGATGATTTCGATAGCAGCTGTGGCATTGAGCCTGCCGCTGGTAGCAGAACAGATAACCTTACCCATTGGTGAACAAACTCGCGTTTCTGAGCTAACTCTGCCAGATCGCAGCATGACCAAAGACGTTGTACGAGAAGCCTTTGGCGATCCCCGTGAGATTAAAGACCCCGTGGGGAAACCACCGATTACAGCCTGGGAGTACCAAGGTTTTGTGGTGTACTTTGAACAACAATGGGTACTTCACGCCGTGGTTAGGCACCCAGATAACCAAATCGCAGAATAAAGCCTTTAGCTGATAAAGAGCCGTCAGCCGATAGAAAGCCTTTAAGCCTGCTTGCCCTCAAAGGACCGACGATCGCGACTCACGCGATTCAGGCCATTCATCGATGCAATACGGTAGGCTTCAGCCATAGTTGGATAGTTAAAGGTGGTGCGCAGGAAGTACTTAATACTGTTGGCCTCACCCTTCTGGCTCATAATGGCCTGGCCAATATGAATAATCTCTGCAGCCTCTGCACCAAAGCAATGAATACCTAAAATCTGCAAGGTATCCTGATGGAACAGAATCTTCAGCATACCCACCTCTTCACCAGAGATATGCGCCCGGGCCGTATCTTTAAAGTAGGCTCGACCAATTTCGTAAGGCACTTTTTGCGCCGTTAACTCTGATTCATTCTTACCCACAAAGCTAATTTCTGGAATCGTCCAGATACCCGTCGCTACATCTTCGACTCGATACTGATCTTCCATACCGCACATATGTGAGGCTGCAAAACGACCCTGATCATAGGCTGCACCGGCCAACGAAGGCCAGCCAATCACATCACCAGCAGCATAGATATGTGGTACTGAAGTCTGATAATCCTTATTAACTTTAAGCTGGCCACGCTCATCTGCTTCAAGACCTGCATGTTCCAGACCCAGACCACGGGTATTACCCGAACGACCATTACACCAAAGTAATGCTTCGCCATGGATACGTTTGCCAGACTTAAGTTCTAGCGTGATGCCATTTTCGTTACTCACCACTCGTTCATATTCTTCATTGTGACGCACGGTGACATTGAGGTCTCGCAGGTGGTAGCTCAGGGCATCAGATATCTCGTCATCGAGAAAATTCATCAGCCATTCTCTGGTGTTAACCAGATCTACCCTGGTATCCAAGCCTGAAAATATTGAGGCGTATTCACAGCCAATAACACCAGCACCATAAATAATAATATTACGCGGCGTGCTATCGAGTTTTAAAATACTGTCGCTGTCGAAAATAGCCGGGTCAGTGAAATCAATATCCGCGGGGCGGTATGGGCTAGAGCCCGTCGCTAACAAGAAGTTTTTAGAGGTAATTTTTATGACTTTGCCATCTTTGCTCGTCACCGAAATATCATGGGATCCAGTAAAGGTGGCACGACCAATATGCATCTGTACCCGGTTGCGGGCATAGCCTTTGGTACGGCCCTGAACCTGTTTGGTAATCACGTCGTCTGCGGCTTTCATCACCTCAGGAAAAGAGAACCAGCGCGGCTCGCCCACAGCACGAAACATGGGCATGGTGTTGTACTGCATCATGCGGCGCACGGACTGGCGTAATGCCTTAGAGGGAATGGTACCCAGATGGGTACAGCTGCCGCCCGCCATAGCACGCTCATCAACAATCGCCACGCGCCAGCCCTGCTTGACCGCATTCATGGCGGCGCCTTCACCAGCAGGACCACTGCCAATTACTACTAGGTCATAGGACAGATCGCTCACGATTATTGATCTCCTTTATTCGTATCGGCAGATGGTGTTTCGACGGCATTGTAACCAAGCGAGCTGCTGTCTGATTGCGTCTGTTCGTCGCATTTATTCGGATCACCGCCACAGATGTCGCAGTTATAATTTGCCTCACCCAGGGCGGCACCAACGCCACCGCAGGAACCGGCAATGGGCTTGCCGCCCATCAAAACGCCAACGGCCATTGCCGCTATCAGCACACAGAACATCACTATGCTCAGCAGTATCTCAGTCATTTTTAAATCTCTTCTCTTGTAATGTCTGTCATTACTTCTGTCGCTATGTCTGTCAAAACGTCTGCCGAGCTTAAATAAGGTTCAAACGCTAAGCTATTAATCGCTTTAAATCCAGCGCCCTCTTTCACCAACATGTATACCGGGATATCCAGCTGGTTGGCCAGTGCCATGCCCTCTTCATCACCCAGTACCATAAAGGCTGTGGCCCAGGCATCTGCATCGGCACATTGATCAGCTAACACGGTTACTGAGGCTAGGCTGTGAGTAATGGGTCGACCTGTGCGTGGATCGATGGTGTGGGAGTAACGCACGCCCTGCTGTTCAAAATAGTTACGGTAATCGCCCGAAGTGGCCACGGCCATGTCTTCAACGGCAATAATACGCTGCACCTGAGGCATAAGACTGGGCAGTTCTATGGCAATTCGCCAGGGCATGCCTTCAGGATTAGAGCCGCTAAGACGCATCTCGCCGCCCACCTCAACGAGATAATCTGGCAGGGCCAGCATCTCCAATAAGTCGGCGACCAGGTCCACTGCATAGCCTTTTGCCACGGCTGACAGATCCAACCGTACCGGCTTGGTTTTAGTTAGTTCATTGTCGCCGCTACTGTTGAGAAGAGTCAGGTATTGATAACCAACATTAGCTTTGGCTGCATCGATTTGCGCCTGCTCTGGCACCACATCTGCGGTAGCTACCGGCCCAAAGCCCCATAGGTCGACCAAGGGTCCTACGGTAGGGTCAAAGGCACCATCGCTGTCTTGCCAAACCCTGTTACTCACAGCCAGAACCTGAGCAAAGTCTGGCGAAATACTCTGGCTGATACCAACGGCTAGGTCATTAAACTGACTTAGTTCAGACGCCGCCTTGTAAGTCGACATGGACTGGTCAACAGTATCTAACAGCGCATCAATCCTGGCCGCCAAATCGGCTGGCGCGGGTTGATCCGCCACGACCGTTACATGGTAAGTAGTACCCATCTTGGTACCAGAAATCTTGATAATTTCAGGGCCCGAATCACAGCCCACCAGCAATAAAACAGTGGCGATATAAACAAAAAACGAGGCTTTGTTAAGAAGCCCCGTTATCGTTTTACTCTGCACTAGCTTACCCACCAAAGTCATCGAGGAAGATATTCTCCTGCTCAACACCTAGGTCGACGAGCAGCTTAACCACCGCAGCATTCATCATTGGTGGCCCACACATATAGAACTCGCAGTCCTCTGGTGCTTCGTGATTTTTGAGATATTCTTCGAAGAGAACATTGTGGATAAAGCCAGTATGGCCATCCCAGTTATCTTCTGGCTGTGGATCTGACAGCGCCAGATGCCAATCGAAGTTATCGTTCTCTGCGGCCAATATGTCATATTCGTCGTCGTAAAAGCATTCGCGCAATGAACGGGCGCCGTACCAAAAGCTAATCTTGCGATCGGACTTAACACGTTTGAGCTGATCAAAGATGTGCGAGCGCATTGGCGCCATACCAGCACCACCGCCCACAAATACCATCTCTGCATCGGTGTCTTTGGCAAAGAACTCACCAAAGGGACCATAAACTGAAATCTTGTCACCTTGCTTCAGGCTAAATACATAGGAAGACATCTGACCCGGCACAATGCCAGTCGACCCTGGAGGCGGTGTGGCAATACGAATATTAAACTTAACCACACCCTTTTCGTCTGGGTAGTTGGCCATGGAGTAAGCACGAATGACTGTTTCATCAACAATCGACTCATGCTTAAAGAAGTCAAAGCGCTCCCAGTCACCGCGGTATTCTGCGTCAATATCGAAGTCAGCATACTTAATATGGTGAGGCGGACATTCCAACTGCACATAACCACCCGCGCGGAAATCAACATCTACTCCCTCGGGCAACGTGAGTGTCAGCTCTTTAATAAAGGTCGCCACATTGGGGTTTGACTCAACCGTACATTCCCAACGCTTAACCCCAAATACTTCTTCAGGCACCTCTACTTTCATGTCCTGCTTAACCGGAGTCTGGCAAGACAGTCTCCAGCCTTCCGCAGCTTCGCGACGATTAAAGTGACCTTCTTCGGTGGGCAGCATAGAGCCACCACCTTCGGTGATTACACATTTGCACTGGGCACAGCTTCCGCCGCCGCCACAGGCAGAGGGCAGGAATAGCCCCGCATTAGATAATGTCTGCAGCAGTTTGTCGCCCGCAGGTACGGTGATGGTTTTCTCGCCGTTAATCAAAATATTAACGTCACCAGAAGAGACCAGCTTACTGCGCGCAGCCAAGATAAAAGCGACCAGCGCCAGTATCACGGTAGTAAACATACCTACGCCAAGAATAATTTCAGTATTCATACTTTGTTACTTCTCCGTTATTACAGGGTAGTAATTAGTTGTTCTGTTTTTAAATATGTACTGTTAGGTACTTTTTATTAAATATCTATGCCACCAAAGGACATAAACCCAAGGGAAATAAGACCCACGGTAATAAATACGATACCCAAGCCCTGTAGGCCTTCTGGAATATCACTATATTTTAATTTTTCTCGAATGCCTGCCAGAACTACAATCGCCAGAGCCCAGGAGGTACCAGAACCAAATCCGTAAACCACAGACTCAGTAAAATTAAAGCCGCGCTCCGCCATCAGTAGAGAGCCACCCAGAATCGCGCAGTTGACTGTAATCAGTGGCAGAAAAACGCCAAGAGCGTTATATAGCGCCGGCACATACTTATCCAGCACCATCTCCAGTATCTGTACCATGGCAGCAATAACGCCAATAAAACATAGATACATAAGAAAACTCAGGTTCACATCAGGCAGCCCAGCCCAAGCCAATGCGCCATCAGCCAACAGATAGTTCAACAGCAAGTTGTTAACCGGCACAGTAATACTCTGTACAACAATAACCGCAACACCCAGACCAAAAGCAGCGTTAATTTTTTTCGACAGTGCAATAAAGGTACACATTCCCAGGAACATGCTCAGGGCAATATTATCGATAAAGATCGAGCGGACTAAAATACTCAGATAATGTTCCATTAGGCCACCTCGCTCGGACGACTATTAGCAGTGATTTTAAAGTCAGGCTGTTCCACCTGCTTCTTGTCGCGGATACGGATCACCCAGATCAACAGGCCGATCAGGAAGAACGCACTGGGTGCCATTAGCATCATGCCGTTGGCGACATACCAGCCACCATCGGTAGTCAGGCTTAGAATTTCATAGCCCCAAAGCTTACCGGCGCCAAATAACTCGCGGAAAAATGCGACTACCATAAGTATCATGCTGTAACCCAGCCCATTGCCTATGCCATCATAAAAACTCGCCATCGGCGGATTTTTCATCGCAAAGGCTTCAGCGCGACCCATCACAATACAGTTGGTGATAATCAGGCCAACAAATACTGAGAGCTGCTTACTGATATCGTAAGCCACAGCTTTAAGAACCTGATCCACCACAATTACCAGTGATGCAATAATAGTCATCTGCACAATAATACGGATGCTGTTGGGGATATGGTTGCGAATAATCGAAACAAATAAGTTGGAGAATGCGGCCACGGTGGTCAGTGCCAAGCACATCACAAACGCAACCTTCATGCTAGAGGTAACCGCCAGCGCCGAACAGATTCCCAGAATCTGCAATGCGACGGGGTTATTGGCGATAATCGGCTCCAATAAGGTGTCTTTAATTTTTGACATGATTTACGCCTCCCCTGTTTTCAAAGAATTGATCAGTGGTCTAAAACCCTGATCACCCAGCCAGTAGCGCACAAGATTATCAACGCCTCTGGTGGTCAATGTGGCGCCGGCCAGTCCATCGATCTGTGACTCAGATCCAGCGCGGCTCATATCAGCCTTGCCTTTAAGTACAGTAATAGCCAACTCGCCTTGATTGTAAGCTTGCTTGCCAATCCAGCTGGATTTCCATTTGGGGTTGTCCACTTCGCCACCCAGACCTGGCGTCTCGGTATGCTCGTAAAAACCAATACCTGCAACGGTCTCAAGGTCAGATTCCAGTGCGATAAAACCATACAGAGTGGACCACAGGCCATAACCTTTGATCGGCAGGATAATCTTCTCAATACCCTGCTCACCTTCAACCATATACACCGTGGCGTAATTGACGCGGCGCTTAATCTTGGCAGGATCCTGCTTGGGATCAAGAGCCATAGATAAAGCCGGATCTTTCGACGCCTTGCGCTGGTCATAGGTGGCTGCGTCAATCGCATCCGTAAAACGGCCAGTGGAAAGATCAACAACACGAGGTGTGATCTGTTCAAACTGAGTCTCAATAGAAACGCCCTCTTGCAGCAGTCCTGCAGAGGCCAGAATATTGGTCTTCAAATCAATCAGCTTGTTGATTTCCTGCGTCGGTCGCAAGATGACCGCGGCGCTGGATACCACTACAGCGCAGACAATACAGAGAGCCAGTGCTACGCCGAATGTTTTAGAAATACTGTCATTACCCACGAGCCAGTCTCCTTTTAATATTGCCCTGAACCACCCAGTGGTCGAACAGTGGCGCAAATAGATTGGCAAACAGAATCGCCAGCATCATGCCTTCCGGAAACGCGGGGTTAACCACACGAATCAGAATAACCATCACACCGATCAAGATGCCGTACCAGAATTTACCCGTATTAGTCATGGCCGCAGACACAGGGTCAGTGGCCATAAAGATCGCACCAAAGGCGAAACCACCGATTACCCAGTGCCAGTAAAATGGCATGGCAAACATGGGATTGGTTGAATCAATGGCATTAAACACCATCGCGAGAGCAGCAGAACCAATCAGCACGCCAGAGATAATGCGCCAAGATGCAATACGCATCACCAGCAGCAACACCGCACCCATCAAAATAGCCAGTGTCGACGTCTCGCCAATAGAACCCTGAATAGTACCAATAAAGGCCTGCCCCCAGGTTACGCTCTGTTGTAGAGCAGCCATACCATCTGTAGCGGCAACGGACAGCATAGTCGCGCCCGTATAACCATCAACCGCAGACCATACCGCGTCGCCAGACATATAGGCTGGATAGGCGAAGTACAGAAATGCTCGACCGGTCAGTGCTGGGTTAAGGAAGTTTTTGCCGGTACCGCCAAAGACTTCTTTACCAATCACAATACCAAAGCTAATACCTACAGCGACCATCCAAAGAGGAAGATCTGGCGGGCAGCACAGGGCAAACAGAATAGAGGTAACAAAGAAACCTTCATTAACTTCATGGCCACGTACCGAGGCAAATAATACTTCCCAGAAAGCACCGACAATAAAGGTAGTCATGTAGATAGGCAAAAAGTACGCCGCACCATGAATCATATTGTCCCAAATGCTTGTGGCGTCGTAGCCTGCTAGCAGACCAATAAATACGCCACGCAGTCCCTCTTGGGAGACCATACCCATATCGGCCATAATGGTATTGGCCTGAAAACCAATATTCCACATACCGAAAAACATGGTTGGGAACGTTGCCAGCCAAACGGTGATCATGACCCGCTTAAGATCAATACCATCGCGAACATGAGAGCTGTTCTTAGTAATATCTGAGGGCTTGTAAAGAGCAGTGTCCACAGCTTCGAAAAGTGCGTACCAGCTCTCCCACTTACCGCCTTTGTGAAAGTTTGGTTCTAATTTATCGAGAAGATTACGCATCATGGGCTTAACCCTCCTTTTCAATTTTAGTGAGGTTGTCACGAAGAATCGGGCCGTACTCGTACTTGCCCACACAGACATAGGTATAGAGACCCACATCTTCTTCGTCCAATTCCAAACAACCCAGCTTCTGAGCCATTTCGGTGTCGCCAACAATCAGTGAGCGAAGTAGCTGTACCGGCAGTAAATCTAGCGCAGTCACATCTTCATAACCGCCCACTGGCACCATGGCGCGTTCGCTACCATTAGTACTAGAAGTCATATTGAACAACTTCTTAGTCATGGAAGAGATAAAGATAGGAATCGTAGAATGTTTGTCGAAGCCAGCGCGCAAATAGTGCAGGAACTGACGTTCACGCCCTTCTTGAATCACTGAAACCTGTGCATGGTAACGGCCTAAAAAAGCGTAAGCCCCAGCAGCCTTACGACCTGCCAGAACCGAACCAGAGATCACACGATTTTCATCGTTAGCCAGCTCGCCAATTACCAACTGGTTTAAGTTGGCACCCAAACGGGTCTTCAACAAACGGGGCTGATTAACCTGAGGGCCAGCCAGCGCAACAACACGGCTGGTATCAATGGCACCAGTGGTGAATAGCGCACCAAAAGCGATAACGTCTTGATAGCCGATAGTCCAAACTGTTTTATTGGCGCTAACCGGATCGAGATGATGAATATGCGTGCCCGCTAGGCCCGCAGGATGAGGTCCGCTAAAGGCAACTTCGCGAACGCCGTCTACTTCGTTGCCGGCAACGCCAGACTGAGGCGCAACACAGAGATTAACCGGGCCCTCTGTCAAACGGGTCAACACTTTGAGACCGTTGACAAAATCTTCGCTGCGCTGAGCAATAATCAACGCGGGATCAGCTGCCAGAGGATTAGTATCCATCGCAGTAACAAAAATTGACGAGGGAACTGTATCAATCGCGGGAACCTGGGAGTAAGGACGGGTACGCAACGCAACCCACTGCCCGGAGCTAACCAGATTCTCAACCACGGCAGCACGTTCTAGTGAATCGAGCTTATCCGCCTTATGAGAGGCAAATTTTTCTGCCTTGGTACCATCGATGTCAATTACCAAAGATTGAAAAACACGGCGCTCACCGCGGTTGATAGCAACCACAGTACCAGCAGCTGGTGCTGTAAATTGCACCCCCGCGTTTTTCTTATCGGTAAACAATACCTGACCCAGTTTAACGCGATCACCTTCGCGCACAGCCATAGTGGGCTTCATACCCGGGTAATCTGACCCGATTATTGCCACCTGGCATATTGCTGGGCCATCGTGAATAACCTGCTCTGGCGCACCAGAAATCGGCAGGTCTAATCCGCGACGAACTTTAATCATAGAAATACCACTACTCAAATTTAAATTACGGTCGTTGGGCCACTAGCCCGTCTGAACAGGATACAAAGTTCAGAAAATTCGCTGTTTTAATCTGTAAGTTCGCCGATCAGGAATAAACTTGCTCAGGCGAGTAAGAATTGCGCGGGATTATAAAGGTCTAGGGGTTTTGATTCCAGTCTGGAATGCCTTATAAAACCAATCTGAGGCATTTTTTTTGATCAGTGACATGATTGCCTCAAACAGGGACGCGCTCTGTAAAAAGGAGTTAACAAAAGATTAATAAGGCGGACAATAAAAAAGCCCGAAATGGGGCTTTTTTAGAAGGTGCTTTGGGTCAGGTCTAATTAGACCTAAGCAGATATAACGAGACTCATAGTAGCAGGTAGTAGCAGGTAGCAGCAGAGTACGGAGTACTCTACACCTCGTGAGGATAGCTAGGCCAAACAACCCCAGCAAACTTCTCCAAACAACGAACTACCTGGCAGCTATAGCCAAACTCATTGTCATACCAGCAATACAGCACACAGCTTTTACCATCGACAATGGTCGCCTGAGAATCAAGCACACAGGCCTGACGGGAGCCAACAAAGTCAGTCGACACTGCTTCAGTGGATACCGTATAACCAATTTGCTGCTGTAATGGAGAGTGCAGAGCCTGCTGACGCAAGAACTCATTGATCTCTTCCACCGAGGTCTCGCGACCCAGCTGCAAGTTAAGTATCGCCATAGACACATTAGGCGTCGGCACACGAATCGCATTACCCGTAAGCTTGCCCTTCAATTCAGGAATCGCTTTGGCCACAGCCTTAGCCGCACCCGTGGAGGTCAACACCATATTCAGTGCCGCACTGCGACCGCGACGATCACCTTTGTGATAGTTATCAATCAGGTTTTGGTCATTGGTGTACGCATGGACGGTTTCAACATGGCCGCTATTAACACCATACTCATCAAGCAGGCACTTGAGCACAGGCACAATGGCATTGGTGGTGCAGGAGGCCGCAGAAATAATTTTACGCTCTGGGGTGATTTCGTTGTGATTAACGCCGTAGACAATATTCGGAATATCATCACCCGCTGGCGCGGTTAACAAGACCTTAGACGCACCTGGGCGCAGATGGCCACCGAGACCCGCATTATCTTTCCAAACACCCGTGTTATCTACGATCAGTGCGTTATTAATGCCGTACTCAGTGTAATCAATCTCTTCGGGAGCGTTGGCGTAAATCACCTTGATCGGGTTGCCGTTAACCACCAGCGTATTCTCTTCGTGTAACACACGAATGGTGCCTTTGAAGGAACCATGGACAGAATCGCGACGCAATAGCGCAGCACGCTTCTCTAGGTCGTTTTCAATCTTGCCCTTGCGAATAACAATCGCGCGCAGTCGCAGCACATCACCGCCACCGGCCTTATCAATCAAAATTCGCGCCACTAAACGGCCAATACGGCCAAAGCCATAGAGCACGACATCCTGAGGCTGCGGCAATGGTTTGGTACGAGAACCAATAATGTCCGCTAACTCATCATTGAGAAATTCCTCAACAGAGCGACCCTTGCCATAACCCTGATACTTAACCACCATTTTGCCAATATCAAGATGGGCAGGACCCAGCTGTAATTTGGCAATGGCATCCAGCATAGGCGCCGAATCAAATTCAGAAAGCTCGTTTTGCTCAATCTGGCGGACACGGCGATGGGCCTTCATCAAGTCAGTGACTGACTTGTTGACCATGCTGTTGCCATACATATAGGTATTGACGTTATGCTCACGATAGAGCCTGCCAATCAGAGGAATCATGCCCTCGGCGAGTGCTTCACGTTGCTTCCAATCCTTGAAAAAATCATCTGGTAGGGGGCGTTGCTGTTGGTCCATGTAACAATCCTTTTAGAGTTACTGATTTAGCGCACTATTATGGGGCAGTCGGTGAGCCCAAACAACTAAACAATAGGTGTAAAAAGCCTAAATTTAAAGATAGAGAATATTCCTATAATCAATAGCCTGAGATCAGTAGAATAGCCAACCTAAAATTTCGTCAGCGATAGGCATTTACGCAACAATGAATATTTTTAACCAACTACCGGCATCTGTATCTGGTGACAAGAAAACCTGGGGCGAGTTGCGGGGGGCCGGCCGAGCGCTGGCTGTCGCAGAAGCGGCCCTGAGGTACGAGGGGTTGACCCTCCTGATCACAGAAACAGCTCGGGAAGCTGCAGCTCAGAGCCGTGCTCTGGAATTCTTCACCGCGGGTCATAACCTACCCATATTTACCTTTCCCGATTGGGAAACACTGCCCTACGATATTTTTTCACCCCACCAAGACATTGTCTCCGCGCGCCTACAGACATTAGCCAGTTTGCCGAACAGCAAACATGCGGTATTAATAGTGCCAATGCCGACGCTGATGCATCGTATTGCACCTATAGATTTTGTCGCCTCACGTACCTTTAGTTATAAAGTTGGAGAAGACCTAGATAGAGTTCAGCTTCAGGACCAACTTAGCCTGGCAGGTTATCTCCGTGTAGAGACCGTCTTTGAACATGGTGAGTTTGCCTTTCGCGGTTCGCTGATTGATATCTTTCCCATGGGTGCCAAAAACCCATTCCGTATCGATCTGCTCGACGATGAAATTGAAACCCTGCGTCTGTTCGATGCAGAATCTCAGCGCACCCTCGAAGCGGTTGATCAGGTTCAGCTGTTGCCTGCCCGGGAATTTCCGATTGATAAAGAAGCCACCAATCAATTCCTCAATAATTGGCACGACCATTTCGACCATGATCCGTCTAAGTGCCCCGTGTATCGCGATGTTAAAGCCGGTATTGCGCCACAGGGAATCGAATACTACCTAACCCTGTTTTATGCCGAGACCGCCACGCTATTTGACTACCTTCCCGCCGAGGTCCAGCTCTTCACCCACAGCGCCATCGAAGGGGCCGCGCAGCATTTCTGGCAGGATATCACCAGCCGTTACGAAGAGTATGGCGTGGATCCCGAGCGCCCTCTTCTGCCGCCGACCGAAGTATTTGTGCCGTTCGATCAAATATTCCACCAGCTCAAAAAACTGCCACGCACGGTACTGACTGGAGATTTTCTGGATGAGTCTGCGGGATACAGCAACCATGGTATTCATGGGGTTCCCGACATTGCGGTCAATGCCAAACTGGCCAACCCACTGTCTCAGCTGGATGAATTTTTATCCTCCGGGACCTCCATCTCTGGAGATTGCCGGGTATTGTTTTGTGCCGAATCTGCAGGCCGCAGAGAAGTGCTTACCGACCTCCTCAAGACCATCCATATTTTTCCCGAGGAAGTCGATAATTGGCAGCAGTTTAACGACTCCAGCCACATGCATTGCATTACCACCTACCCTATTGACCAGGGACTCTATGTTCCAAGTCAGAATATCTGCCTGATCACCGAAGGCGAGCTCTTTGGCCAGCAGGTTATGCAGCGCCGCCGTCGTTCCAAAGCCTCAGAATCCCCAGACTACATCTTTAAAAATCTGGCTGAGCTCAAAGTGGGCGCACCGGTTGTGCATATAGAACATGGCGTTGGCCGCTATCAGGGCCTCGTCTTGCTGGATGTGGATAAATCCAAACAAGAATTTTTAATGCTCACCTATGCCGATGATGCCAAGCTCTATGTGCCCGTATCATCCCTACATCTAATCAGTCGTTTTGGCGGCGGCGATCAGGTCGCTGCGCCACTCAATAGACTGGGCACCGACAAGTGGGACAAGGCCAAAGAAAAAGCCGCCAAACAGGTCCGTGACACTGCCGTGGAGTTACTGGATATATATTCACGCCGTGCCGCCCGCAAAGGTTTTGCCTGCGACGACAACGAAGAAGACTACCGCAAATTTAGCAGCGACTTTGCCTTCGAAGAAACCGCCGATCAGCAGGAGGCTATCGACGCCGTTCGCCGCGATCTATTAAGCACACAACCTATGGATCGTCTGGTCTGTGGTGACGTTGGCTTCGGCAAAACAGAGGTCGCCATGCGCGCCGCGTTTACCGTTGTCTCCAGTGGTAAACAGGTGGTTATTCTGGTGCCCACCACATTGCTGGCTCACCAGCATCTACAAAACTTCCGCGATCGCTTCGCCAACTGGGCGGTGCGGGTAGAAGAGCTCTCGCGCTTCAGAACCAATAAAGAGCAGGAAGATGTTATTGCCGCCACCGAAGCCGGCAAAGTGGACATTCTTATCAGCACCCATAAGCTACTCCACGCCAAGATCGACTTTAGCGGACTTGGGTTAATGATTATTGACGAAGAGCACCGCTTTGGTGTGCGTCAAAAAGAGAAAATTAAATCTCTGCGCAGTGAGGTAGACATACTTACCATGACCGCGACGCCGATTCCGCGCACCTTAAATATGTCGATGCACAGTATCCGCGATCTCTCTATTATCGCCACACCCCCGGCCAAGCGTCTGTCGGTAAAGACCTTTGTCCGCGAGCAGGAATCTCGAGTGACTCGCGAAGCCATACTGCGAGAAATACTTCGTGGCGGGCAGGTGTACTACTTACACAATGACGTCAAAAGCATCCAGCGTGTAGCCGACGAACTGGCCGAACTGGTGCCAGAGGCCCGCATTAATATAGCCCATGGCCAGATGCGCGAACGCGGCCTAGAACAGGTCATGTCAGATTTCTACCACCAGCGGTTTAACGTGCTGGTGTGTACCACCATTATTGAAACTGGCATTGATATACCAAGCGCTAATACTATTCTTATCGATCGCGCCGATAAATTTGGCCTGGCCCAGCTGCATCAGCTCCGCGGCCGCGTTGGGCGTTCCCACCATCAGGCCTATGCCTATTTAATGCTGCCCCAAGACAAGAAAATTACCGCCGACGCCACCAAGCGCCTGGAAGCGATTGCCGCTGCAGACCATCTGGGCTCCGGCTTTACCCTGGCTACCAATGATTTAGAAATTCGCGGCGCTGGAGAGTTGCTCGGTGAGGAGCAGAGCGGCCACATTCAAGCCATTGGCTTTACCCTGTATCTGGAAATGCTCGACCGCGCAGTTAACGCCCTTCGCAAAGGCGGTAAACCTGATCTCGACGCAGCGCTGAATACCGGCATCGATGTAAATCTGCACCTGCCAGCCCTAATTCCCGATGATTACCTGCCCGATGTCAATATGCGCCTAACCCTCTACAAGCGCCTATCTAACTGCGAAACCAAGCAGCATCTTCATGAACTACAGGTAGAAATGATTGACCGCTTTGGCCTACTACCAGAGCCAGTGAAAACCCTATTCCAGCTAGCAGAGCTGCGTCAGCTCGGCGAACAGATTGGTCTGAAAAAGATCGAAGCTGGCCCCAATGGTGGACGACTGCAATTCACCTCCAATACCATTGTCGAACCCATCAACATTGTAAAAATGGTGCAAAACGACCCCAAGACATTCCGCTTGCAAAACAATGACCAACTGAGTTTCACTATGGCCATGGATACCGCCGAACAACGCTTTGGTTTGGTGAATGAAATTTTACAGAAACTGCTGACAGAGGCTTAACAGGGATGGCGACTAACAGGCACCAGAGAGAACGCAACCACGGAGCAATAATAGGGTCCTGTAGCCTAATAACATCTATGGCGATATCTATTTTGACAGCTGTGTTGATATCCATAGTTCCGGCGATCAATGCCTATGCCGAGGAGCCGGCCCAGGAAATAGAAGCCCCGGATAACTGGTATCAGGTTGAAGTCATACTTTTTACTCACAATGGCAACACCGGTGGTGAAGCACCCCCCCAAGACTACGATCTTAGCTTTCCCGAAAACTGGCTGGAACTAATCGATCCCAATATGCCCTTAGAACAAGATGGCT
>CAJJAS010000154.1 GCA_905182245.1 gamma proteobacterium HTCC2207
AATAGACGAGCGATTGGCCTTATCGAACGAGGCCTTAAACACATAGGGAATACCCAGTTTCTCAGTAACACGCACATAGGCTTCGGCAATTTGCATGGCCATGTCGCGGGATTCCAGAACATTCATACCACCAAAAAGTACCATGGGGGCATCGTTGCTAACACCAATATCCGCTACATTAATTGTGACTGAGCCCATGCTTAGCTTCCTGTTTTCGATGCTTGATATGCGGTTGCCGCCACGACAAAAGACTGAAACAGCGGGTGGCCGTCTCTAGGTGTCGAGGTGAATTCCGGGTGGAACTGGCTGGCAAAGAACCAGGGGTGATCCGGCAGTTCAACCGTCTCAACCAGCGTCTTATCAAATGACAGTCCACCGATAACCAGACCCGCTTCTTTAAGCTGGGGCAGGTAATTATTATTGACCTCGAAGCGATGACGATGACGTTCTTCGATCTGCTCGCTACCGTAAATTTCATACGCTTTAGAGCCAGGTATAAGATGACAGACCTGAGCGCCTAAACGCATGGTGCCACCCATATCTGAATGCTCGGTGCGCATCTCTTTATTGCCTGCGGCATCGATCCATTCAGCGATAAGACCAACCACGGGATGATCGGTATTGGCATTAAACTCGGTGCTATTAGCGCCACTTAAACCACAGACATTGCGCGCATACTCAATAACCGCAACCTGCATACCTAGGCAGATACCCAGGTAGGGGATGTTTTTCTCACGGGCAGTTTTAACTGCATGAATCTTGCCTTCGGTACCTCGGGTACCAAAGCCACCTGGGACCAAAATTGCGTCGGCGCCATCAATTAATGTGTGGTCAGATTCCAACAGCTCAGAATCGATATAGCGAATCTTGACCTTGGTTTTATTGTGAATGCCGGCGTGCGTTAACGCCTCAGACAATGACTTGTAGGCATCCAATAACTCCATGTACTTGCCCACCATAGCGATGGTGACCTGACCTTCCGAGTTAAGCTGATTCTCAACAACAGCATCCCATTCGGCGAGATCTGCCGGTGGACAATCTAAATTAAAACGATCGACGACAAATTCATCCAGACCCCAGTCGTGGAGCATGCGCGGTACCTGATAAATCGTAGGCGCGTCCATCACCGGCACAACGGCCCGCAATTCAACATTGGTAAACAATGAGATTTTCTTACGTTGATCTTCTACCAGCTCTACTTCGGAACGGCACAGCAATACATCGGGCTGTAAACCCAGTGAACGCATTTCTTTTACAGAGTGCTGGGTAGGCTTAGTTTTGGTCTCACCGGCTGACGCGATATAGGGCACTAGGGTCAGGTGAATGAGTATCGATTGCTTAAAGCCCAGCTCACCGCGCATTTGGCGAACGGCCTCAAGGAACGGCTGGGACTCAATATCGCCCACCGTGCCACCAATCTCGACCACAGCAATATCATGGTCGCCGGCACCGGCATAAACACGGCGCTTAATTTCATCGGTAACATGGGGAATAACCTGGACGGTTCCGCCCAGAAAGTCGCCACGACGCTCGCGACGCAAAATCGTCTCGTACACCTGGCCACTGGTGAAGTTGTTGCGCTGAGTCATTTTGGAGCGCAGGAACCGCTCGTAATGACCAAGATCTAAGTCAGTCTCTGCGCCATCTTGGGTGACATACACTTCGCCATGCTGATAGGGACTCATGGTGCCTGGGTCAACATTGAGATAGGGGTCGAGCTTTAGAATGGTGATACTTAAGCCTCTAGCTTCAAGCACAGCACCTAGCGAAGCGGCTGAAATGCCCTTTCCTAATGAAGAAACAACACCACCGGTAACAAAGATAAAACGCGTCATAGAGACCCTGCAAAGATCGAATTTAATGTGAAAAAAGTATGTCTAAGAAAGGTCTTTTAGCCATGAATCTGGCTGCGGCCCACCCTATGTAGATGGGTTAGCAGATTAACAGAAAGGCCCCTGCGATTCTACTCTGATGTGTGAAGAATCTACCGGGAATCCAGTAATGAGTTGAGATGCCAGCTAACGCTAATACCGGGCTGATCTGGCGCCGCCTGATAGCCTTCACAAACCCATAGGTCGCCCACAGCCACAAGTTGTTCACCCCTGTATAGCAGCGGGATTCTATCTCGCCACCAGGGCTCTAGATTCGATTCTTGAAGCAGTTTTTTGAGGCTGTTAGAGTGCTTCCGGCCCGCCGGCATACAGCGCTCACCCCCCAGTCTTGTACGCACCATCACAGGTTGGCCCGACTCTAAGTAGAGGCCCTGACCTAGGGTTATTTCGCCAACCAGGCTGCTACCATCAGGCAGAACTAGCGGCAACTCAGGCTGCCAGAGCAGCCCCTGATTCATTACAGGCAATTGATCTGAGACCGCTACCAGGTACAGACGATTGCGGAAGCGTCCCCAGCGCAGACCCTGCCACATTATTTTGGGTGCAGAGTCTTCCCGAGCCCGAATCACAGCACAGAGAATTTCGTCGATTATTTTATGGCCCGGCAGGGGCAGCTGAAGCAGGCCCGGCCATTGACGCAAGGTATTCTTCTGGCGCACGACTGTTAAGGCAGCAAAGGCATTCAAACACAGTGACCAGCCCCCTCGCTCAACTCTGGCATCCAACCCCTGTAAATCCTCCACCGCAACTGCCAAGGCGAGATCTTCACTGTCTTTACTCAGCTGTGCCGAACGGGCAATACGCTGGGCATAATCTGGCCACCTTGCCGCAATCTCGGGCACCACATTATTGCGCAGATAGTTGCGATCAAAGGTGCTTTCGAGATTGGTTTCGTCTTCAATCCAGCTTAACTTGCGCTGTTCAGCATAGGTCTGCAGCTGGGCTTTTTGCCAGGAGAGCAGAGGCCGAATGAGTTGACCACGGGCGATGGCTCGTGACGCCGGAATACCTGACAAACCTTTGCTGCCTGAGCCCCGCAGCAGATGATAGAGCACCGTCTCAACCTGATCATCGGCATGATGGCCAAGCAGCAGCAAGCCATCTTGCTGCAACAGGTTTTCAAACACCTGATAGCGGGCTTCACGGGCTGCAGCTTCGAGCCCTTGCCCGGTTTCTTGAACAGTCACAGATTCACTGTGCAGTTGTACACCCAATGACCGGCAAAATGCCTCAGTATGGGATTGCCACTGACTCGCATTATTGGATAGGCCATGATTAACATGCACTGCACAGAGACGCTGGGCTGGAATAATATCGACGAGTAATGCCATTAAAACGGTCGAATCCAGGCCGCCACTAAAGCCCACTAGAATCTGTGGCGCAGCCTCAAGCTGTTCCTGCCAAGGCGAAAAAACGGTTGCTGAATTTAACGGCTGTGCCATTACCGCCCCTCAACCATCAATCAACTCTCCTGGCTAGAGTCATCTTGACCAGCCTGCTGAGAATAATCTTCATAGGGGTCGCCCCCCTCTTTGGCCGCCTCTTGCTCAAGCACGTAGCGTTTAAACTGGTGCTTAGTGAGCAATGTGCAGTTTTCGGTTGCAGGGTCAAAGGTGATTAACACATCACCAGCATCCAACTGACGGCGCACCTGGGCAATTTTATTGCCCATGCTAGATTCCTGAGCACCATAGTCGGTACCCTCACGTAGAATAAACTCTTCGATGACCGAATTGAGAATCTCAGCGTTTAGCCTTTCAACAGGTATTTCAATCACTCGCTGAACTTCCTTCACCGGGCTTTCTAAAGCGCAATGTCATACGATCACTCTCGCCAATGGCTAGGTACTTTTCACGATCCTGCTCACCCAACCGAAGAACGGGCGGCAATGTCCAGACACCCTTGGGGTGATCTGCACTGTCTTTTGGATTAGCGTTGAGTTCAGTGCTGGCCTCCAAAACAAAACCTGCTTGCTCAGCTAACTGAATCACATAATCCTGAGGCATATAGCCACTGGTTATCATCAGTTCACGATCTATACCCGACGGCGCGCGATGTTCGACCACACCCAAAACCCCACCAGGTTTTAAACTGTTATAAAACAACTCAAATGAGCTGGCTTCGCTTTCAGAGCCCAGCCAGTTATGAACATTACGAAAGGTCACCAGGGCATCGGCACTACTATCTGCCGTGGTCAGCAAATTTTCCGAAGCATCAAAGGTGTGCATTTCGACATTGCCGTAGAGCGCTGGATTGGCCGCTATTTTTTGCTCAAAGCCTTTTCTTGAATTGAGATAATAGTCACTCTTTGACTCAGGGCTAAAATGTGCCGCAAACAGCGTACCTTTAACATGATCGGCCAAAATTTCGGTGTACCAACCGCCGCCAGGGCTAATTTCGATTACATCCATCTCAGGCGTGATACCAAAAAACGCCAGGGTTTCAACCGGATGACGGAACTGATCTCTAGACGCATCTCGCTCTGCCTGAGCGGCGAGTGCAATCATTGATACACTGAGTATTAACAACAAGCGTAATCCATTTAATGCCATATTTTTCATAACCCATAACTCTCCTAATCCATTTAGTTCAAACTATAACAGCGCCTTAGAATAGACCATAATTAAAAGCACATTAATAAACAGTGCTTGAATAAAGAGCCCCTTGTTAAAGAGCTTCGCAATAAAAGGTGTCATAATAACGCGAAATAAAGTCCGCACCTCAGGTAAACCTATGACTAATCATCTGGTAGTAACAATTCTTGCTGAAGATCGCCCAGGAATTGTCGAGAAAATTGCCCAAACCATTACCGCCCACAGCGGCAATTGGATGGAAAGTAGCATGAATCGTCTGGCCGGTAAGTTTGCCGGAATTCTACTCATCGAGGTAGATACCCAAAACAACAAGGCATTGCAGGAAGCCCTAACCGGACTCAGTGAGCAGGGTATTTCGGTTATTGTCGAAAATAGTCTCTTTCACAGCGAGCA
>CAJJAS010000155.1 GCA_905182245.1 gamma proteobacterium HTCC2207
CGACAATGGCAAAGGGCGCGGCTAGAATCTTGTCCGCCACACAGGCCATCATATAGCCACCACTGGCGGCAACCTTATCGACACAGGCGGTGAGTGGAATGCCTTTTTTGCGTAGGCGGTCGAGCTGGCTGCTGGCAAGGCCATAGCTGTGAACCATGCCGCCCGGGCTTTCCAGTTTAATCAGCACCTCATCATTACTGGTGGCCTGAGTGAGAATAGCGGTTACTTCTTCACGAAGATGACTGACCGCCGATGCACTAACATTGCCGTCGAAATTAAGCACGAAGACTCGGCTTTTAGCCTTACCCGTCGCCGACTCTGCAGTCCCATCATCCGTCTTAGCCATTTTAGCGGCTTCTTTTTCTGCTTTCTTTTCTTCTTTCTTAGCAGCAGCCGCCTGCTTCTTCTTGGCCTTATTTAATTTCTTCTCTTCGGCCTTTTGCAGGGACTCATCCATGGTCGCCAGCAACATAGATTCGCTCATATGCTCAAACTGTTCGTTGAGTGGCGTTATTTCTAGATGGCCCTTTTCATTGCCCTGGGAATTTTTTTGCCGTGCATTAACAATAATGCTGACGATCATGGCAAAGGCAAATACAAAGGTGGCTATCTTAGCCAAAAACAGGCCGTATTCTAAAAGAAAATCCAAGGTTCACTCCAGAGTAATCAAAAATGTGTTCATTAATAAGGCTACAGTATAGACGCTCGTAGCGTTTAGCTATGCGCTATTAGCTCCAGACTCGTGGCTCGTAACAAATAGCCTCTAGCCATACGTCAACGTAGCATCATCTATATATTGCTGTAGCAGGCGGCCAGACATAATAGTGGGCGGCGCAATAATGCCCGGCATCTGGTCATAACGAAACCAATCTGCCTCGGCAATTTCAACGCCGTCAATCTTGATATCGTCAGTTATCGCGTCGGCAATAAAGCCCAGCATTAGCTGACCAGGATAGGGCCAAGACTGACTCCCAAAGTAGCGGAGATTGGTTATTTCTATGCCGACCTCTTCAAATACCTCGCGATGGAGGGCCTGCTCGGCACTCTCTCCCGCCTCTATAAACCCTGCCAAAGAGCTATAACGATTGGGCGGCCAAGCCGCATTGCGCGCTAACAGGCAGTGTTCCCCTCGGGTAACCAGCACAATGACGCAGGGGGAAATTCGCGGGTAATTATTGATATTACAGGGTGCACATTGCAATGCATGCTCGCTGTCGGAGGCGCCATTGGGCTCTCCACAGCTACCACAAAAGCGGTGTTTATCCTGCCAATCGAGTAATTGCACAGCGCGACAGGCCAAGGAAAACGCCTCATCACCGGCACTCATTAATAATGTACGCAACTCAATGAGTTTAAAGCCTTCAGTGCTAGCGGCCTCGGGCAATAGCTCCCAAACTTCACAGTCCCGCCCGTGCCACTGCCCCAGGGTAATACGTCGCTCACAGAAAAATTTCAGCAGATCTGTCCCATCGCTGTCGATTACCGGTCCAGTGACCGTTCCAGCATGGGTCATTGCATCCGTAGCAGGCACTAAAAGTTCTCCAGCAATCACTGCTATGACCCATTTTTTGTCCGTATTAATAGCGACAGGACTAGCATAAAAACCGTTTAGGCTTGGAGGAATGATCACAGAGGGAGATACCTTTGATATAGAGTGTAAATTCGGTTGAAAAAGACCGTGAAAGCTTGCAAATAGGTATAGCTACAGCTAAGGTTTCGGCCAATAATTTTTAAGTTTACCATGAAAGCATCATCAAATTGAGCAGCGATTAAAATCAACAAATGCTGCTTATTAACAGGCTTATACAGTAACTAAGGATCTACAAATGACTCCAACAATGTCCCATGCATTTAAAAAGAATTTTCTCGGTAACTCTCCCGGTTGGTATGAGAGCGCCATTATTGCCTTTTTAGTGCTCAACCCGCTTATCCTCTATGCGTTTGGCCCCTTTGTTATGGGCTGGGTGTTAATTGCAGAGTTTATCTTTACCCTGGCTATGGCGCTAAAGTGCTATCCACTCCAGCCCGGTGGTCTACTGGCCATTGAAGCCGTACTGATGGGTTTAACAAGCCCCGAAGCAGTCTATAACGAGACCGTCAGTAACTTTCAGGTAATTTTGCTGCTGATGTTTATGGTCGCCGGCATCTACTTTATGCGCGACATGCTGCTGTTTACCTTTACCAAGATTCTTCTAGGGGTGAAATCTAAAACCACGCTATCGTTTTTGTTCTGCTTCGCAGGTGCTGTCTTATCTGCGTTCCTGGATGCTCTGACCGTAACAGCGGTTCTGATTACCATTTCAGTAGGCTTTTACTCGGTGTATCACAAGGTCGCCTCCGGTAAAAAGATTGTCGATACTGACCACGATCACAGTGACGACGACAGTGTGCGCGAACTGAACCGTGAAAAACTTGAAGACTTCCGCGCCTTTCTGCGCAGCCTGATCATGCACGGTGCCGTTGGTACAGCTCTGGGTGGTGTAACCACTCTGGTAGGCGAGCCGCAAAATCTGCTGATCGCTGAAAAAGCAGGCTGGACGTTCATTGAGTTCTTCTTAAAGATGACTCCAGTAACTATGCCCGTTCTGGCCTGTGGCCTGATTACCTGTATTCTGCTCGAAAAGAGCAAGATATTTGGTTACGGTGCACAGCTTCCAGAAGAAGTACGTCAGGTTCTGCAAGAATCTAGCGACCATGACGACGCTCACCGCACCCAGTATCAGAAGGCTGCAATGATCACTCAGGTAGTCGTTGCACTGATCCTAGCTGCTGCTCTGGCCATGCACTGGGCCCCCGTTGGCCTAATCGGCCTGATGGTTATTGTGCTTCTAACGTCATTTAACGGCATAACTGAAGAGCACCGCATTGGTCACGCCTTTGAAGAGGCATTGCCCTTTACTGCGCTTCTGGTTGTGTTCTTTGCCATTGTTGCGGTGATTCACGAACAGCACCTGTTCTCACCTGTTATTGCCATGGTACTGGAGCAGGATGAAGCGATTCAGCCTGGCGTATTCTTTCTCGCCAACGGCCTGCTTTCAGCCATTAGTGACAATGTGTTTGTAGCTACGGTGTATATCAATGAAGTCCGCGCTGTATACGATGCTGGCGACATAAGCCGTGAGCACTTTGACAAGCTGGTTATCGCGATTAACACAGGTACTAACTTACCCAGTGTTGCCACACCTAATGGTCAGGCTGCATTCCTGTTCCTGCTAACCTCGGCAATCGCACCGCTGATTAGGCTGTCTTATATGCGCATGGTGATCATGGCTCTGCCATACACGATTGTGCTGACAACCGTTGGCTTCCTATGTGTGGTCTACCGATTGTAATAGCAGTACTGCAGTAACAAAAAAGGCGATCCAATAAATGGATCGCCTTTTTTATATCTGTCGCTTTCTGAACTTTGTTGCAGCTTTGTTAAATAGAGCCCTTATTTATTGCTGCTCTCTGCTTAAAGCCAGAATCAGAACTACTAAGCCTGCGTTTTCTTCTTCTCATCAGCCTTAAGGTCTTTGCGCAGCACCTTACCAACATTAGTCATTGGCAGCTCATCGCGAAACTCGACGAACTTAGGCACCTTGTAGGCCGCCATATTCTGCTTACAAAAATCAATAACCTCAGCAACGGTTAACTCTGGGTCTGTGCTGACCACAAACATCTTAACCACCTCACCCGCCTTAGTATCAGGAATGCCGATAGCAGCACATTGAGACACCGCTGGGTGCAGCGTTAGAGCCTGTTCTAATTCATTGGGGTACACGTTAAAACCAGAGACGATAATCATGTCTTTAAGACGGTCAACAATCTTGATATAGCCCTCTTCATCGACCACAACAATATCGCCCGTGTGCAACCAGCCATCGACAATCACTTCGGCTGTTTGGTCTTCACGTTTCCAGTAGCCAGCCATAACCTGGGCGCCACGAACACAGAGCTCGCC
>CAJJAS010000156.1 GCA_905182245.1 gamma proteobacterium HTCC2207
TATCTACCCACCGGCCTTTGTAGCTCAGGTGGTGGCTTTTGCCTTTGGTTTGGCAGCGGCCTCGTTATTTCCTGCACTGTTAATGGGTATATTTTACAAGCCGATGAATAAAGAAGGCGCGATTACTGGCATGCTGATTGGCCTGATATTTACCTTTACCTATATTGTGTACTTCAAGTTCGTATCGCCAGAATTTAACAGTGCCGAATACTGGCTATTTGGTATCTCGCCAGAGGGAATCGGCTTTATTGGTATGCTACTGAATATAATAAGTGCCTACGGGGTTAGCCGAGTCACCAGCCCACCGCCATTGGGCGTACAAAATCTCGTCGACGATATCCGCATACCTGCAGGCGCAGGGGTTGCTCACAAACACTAACATCTATAATTATAATAAGAGACCTACATGAATCTATCATTTAAGAAATGGATGACTCGCCTAGCTAAACTCACTGGGGTAATCGGCGTTTTGGTTATAGCAGTGCTGATTTATCTAAGCCCAGAAAAACCCCCTGCCAACCAAGCCTTTATCAATGGCAACGTAATTACCATGGATGCTGACAACAGCATTGCTCAGGCCGTTTTTGTGCAGCAGGATAGAATTGTTGCCGTGGGCGATAATGATAAAATCGCAGCCCTTATTGCAGACAATACAGTCGTTCACGACCTACAGGGCAAAACATTGCTGCCCGGCCTCATTGATTCACACAGCCACTTCCCCGGTTCCGGTATCTCATTGTTTGTCGCCGACTTGCGCAGCCCGCCGGTCGGCCTTATCACCAATGTGCCTGCCCTGCTAAAGCGCTTGCAAGAAAAAGCCAAAGACACGCCCAAAGGCGAATGGGTCACCGGCTTTGGTTACGACAATTTAATGTTGGATGAAGACCGCCATCCCAGCCGCAATGAACTTGATCAAGCCCTGCCAGATCACCCCGTGTTTATATTGCATGTCTCCGGGCATATGGGCGTCACCAATTCATTAGGTTTAATTGCGGCCAATATTTCGCAAGAGAGCCGCGACCCCAAAGGCGGCCATTATGGACGCGATGCAACCGGGCGACTTAATGGGTTGCTAGAAGAGCATGCCGCAACGCCCCTTCAAGAACAGATGCTAGACCTAGGTGTCTTTAAATTTTTACGTATGGTCAGCTACTCGAGTAATGACTATTTAAAGACTGGGGTCACCTCAGCACAAAATGGCGCTATCTCTGCAGAAATGGCCCAGGGCTTAAGTCTCGCGAACCGGCTTAACCTAACACCATTACGCCTAGAGCTATGGCCACAGTTCGATACATTCGGTCGTGGGTTTTTAGATGGCACGCTCAAAGTCGAAGATTTTAATCGAGACAGACTAAATGTTGGTGCTATTAAAGTCATCGCCGATGGCAGCATACAGGGCCACACCGGTTATCTGCGCGAACCCTATCATCTGCCGTTTAAAGGCGATGCCGACTATCGCGGTTACCCAAGGGTCAGCTACCCAGAACTTGCTGATTGGATCAGTCAGTACCATAGCGCTGGATTTCAATTAGCCGTCCATGGCAACGGCGATGCCTCAATCGACGATATCCTTGATGCCTTTGAAAAGGCCCAGGCCGCATTTCCAAAAGAAGACCCGCGGCTAATTTTGATTCATGCACAGATGGCGCGACAGGATCAATTGGCACGCATGAAAACCCTCGGCGTAACCCCTAGTTTCTTCTCGGCACATACTTACTACTGGGGAGACATGCATCGGGATGTCACCATGGGTGACGAACGGTCCAGCAGAATAAGTCCGGCTCGAACAGCTATTAAAGAGGGCCTGCGCTTTAGCTCACATTTAGATACGCCTATTGTGCCCATGAGCCCATTGCTCTCCGTTTGGTCGGTGGTTAACCGACTCTCGTCCTCGGGAAAATTGATTGGCGGCGATGAGCGTATCGACGTGATGCAGGCATTACGCAGTGTCACCATTGATGCGGCATGGCAGATATTTAGAGAGAAGGATCTTGGCTCAATCGAGTCGGGTAAGCTAGCTGATCTGGTGGTTCTTGAACGTAGTCCTTTAGTTGATCCATTGACAATTAAAGACATTAAAGTTGAGCGTACTATTATTGGTGGTGTGACGGTTTATGAGCAGTAGATTTGGTCTGGGTGAGCGTTGAGATCTCACGCCTTCGCGTGAGATGACAAGCCTGGGCTTGTCACCTGGCGCCTTACTCTCAAATTCCGCCGTTTCGGCGGTTAAATAAAAAAGGCCATCTACAAAAGTAGATGGCCTTTTTTATTTAATTGGTCGGGACGGCAGGATTTGAACCTGCGACCACTACACCCCCAGTGTAGTGCGCTACCAGGCTGCGCTACGCCCCGATTTTACTGGCGCAATCATACAGACCGGGCCTTTTTTTGCAACAAATAGTCACTGGGGAGACAAGCTATCTTTAATCGTCTTTGCTTAAGGAGGCCAAGACGTCTTCGAGTTCAACGATGGTTTGATCGAGAAGTTGCTTGTAGGGAGTCTGTTCCTGCTTTGCTTCACCTTCAAGACGCTGGCGTGCGCCACCAATGGTAAAACCTTCTTCGTACAGCAATGAACGGATCTGGCGAATGAGTACGACATCTTGGCGCTGGTAGTAACGGCGATTACCCCGTCGCTTAACGGGGCTAAGGCTTGGAAATTCCTGTTCCCAATAACGCAGCACATGGGGCTTGACGCCACAGAGCTCGCTCACTTCACCAATGGTGAAATAGCGTTTTCCCGGAATGGTGGGAAGTTGGTTATTGTTACTTGGTTCCAGCATAGCTCTCTACTCGTGCCTTTAATTTCTGACCTGGTTTAAACGTGACGACTCTTCGTGCAGTAATATCGATTTCTTCACCGGTTTTGGGATTTCTACCCGGTCGGCTTTTCTTATCGCGAAGTTCGAAGTTACCGAACCCTGATAGTTTGACCTGATCATTGCTTTCTAAAGCGGCACAGATTTCGCTGTAAAACATCTCGACGATTTCCTTGGCTTCTCGTTTATTGAGACCAAGTTCCTCGAACAACATTTCTGCCAGATCAGCTTTTGTCAAAGCACCCATTTTCCTAACACCTAAATTCAGACTCTAAGGTCATCTCTTTAAAAACTACGGCTCGTTTAATATGACCCACTTAAACAGCCCGCTTCTAAAAATCAGCCCCTGAGTTCAGCCTCAAATTTACTACCTAATTCAACAACCACTCGATCGATTGACTGGTTAATCTCTTCGTCAGTAAGCGTGCGTGAACTGTGCTGGAACGTCAAGCCCAGCGCAACACTTTTTCCTTTGTTTTCAACATCTTTGCTGTGATATACGTCAAACAACTTTAAATTAGCTAGCTGTTCACCCGCCACGGCTGTCGCGGCGGCCACCAAATCTGCGGCTGCCACTGAGTTGTCGACAAAAAACGCTAAATCACGGTTAACTTCGGGGAACTTGCTGACTTCTTTGTGCTTTGGAAGTCTGCTTGCTGCTATTTGATCTATATCTACATGAAACAGGTAAACCGCGGTATTTAACCCTAGGTCTGCCTGAAGTTTTGGATGTAACTGCCCTACCCAACCAATTTTTTGGCCGTTACGTGACAGCGCAGCGCTCTGCCCAGGATGCAATGCGGGATGTGGCGTTGCGGCAAATGTGAACTCAGTGGTAAGCCCTGTGATCTCTAAAAGGGACTCTAAATCACCTTTAATATCATAGAAATCGACGCGGTCTTTA
>CAJJAS010000157.1 GCA_905182245.1 gamma proteobacterium HTCC2207
CGTCAACGACTGCAATGTCGACAGTCTGATAGTCGGGCAGGCTAAAGAAGCCCTTTACTCTTTCTATTTCATGGCCATTTAATGTGGCTGGGCCATCTTTAATATGCAACCATTCTGCTTCAACACGCTCGGCAAATACGACTGGGGTCCAGGCTCGCACTAAAATCTTGATGCGTGCCTTGTACTTGTTGTCACGATTACCATAGCGGTTATACACACGCAGAATGGCATCTAAATAGGTTAGTAGATGTTCCTTGGGTAAAAATTCTCTAATCGACGAGGCAATAACCGGGGTTCGGCCCAGGCCGCCACCGGCATAGATATGAAAGCCTGTTTCGCCCTGATCATTTTTAACCAGCTGGATACCAATATCGTGGAGCAGAAATGCGGCGCGATCTTCTTCTGAGCCACAGACGGCAATCTTGAATTTGCGCGGTAAAAAGGCAAATTCCGGATGTATGGTCGACCATTGACGGATAATTTCACACCAGGGGCGAGGGTCTTCAATCTCATCGTTAGCCACACCTGCAAACTGATCGGTGGTGGTGTTGCGAATACAGTTGCCGCTAGTCTGGATGGCGTGCATTTCGACAGTTGCCAGTTCAGCAAGAATATCTGGCACCTCTTCAAGTAGGGGCCAGTTCAATTGGATATTCTGTCTGGTAGTGAAGTGCACATACCCTTTATCGAACTTACGGCTAATATGGGCAATCTTGCGTACCTGATTACTCGACATTAGTCCGTAGGGCACAGCGATGCGTAACATAGGGGCCAGACGCTGCACATAGAGGCCATTTTGAAGACGCAGAGGCAAGAATTCCTCTTCGCTGATATCACCGGCAAGAAAGCGTTTTGTTTGGTCGCGATACTGCTCGACGCGCTCATCAACAAGTTTTTGATCGTACTGGTCGTATTGGTACATGCGGGTCCGTTTTGTGGGTACTTATTTAAGGCGGCTATCATAGCCTCAGTGGCATTTGTTTTAAATGGCTATTTGCCTATAACAGACTCAAAAATTGGAATAACCAATAGGGTTGAAAGCGAGACAGCACGTCTATAGATTGATAGAATGCGCGGCTTTTAGATAGAACGATAAATACGCCATTGAATAGCTGCTCAAATAGGCCTTTTAGAAGGCAATTCAGTAGGCCTTTTATTAGAGAAGCTAATAGAAAGTTTAATAGACAGATAACCAGACACTTAATTAAAAACAGGGCTGTAATAATGGGCAAAAAAATTGAAGTAAATACCGATGGCGATTCAACCGCAGATGCAATTGCAGTGGTTGCCGTACTGGCTGTAATTTTAGTCGCGGTTGTTAACTGGTTGTCGACGTTTTAATCTTGCTTT
>CAJJAS010000158.1 GCA_905182245.1 gamma proteobacterium HTCC2207
CGTGGCGCAGAGTACGCGACCACCGCTGGTTACAACATTACCCTCTTGCTGGGCCGTACCTGCATGGAATACTTTCTGGTCCTGCGCATCGGCTGAAGCAGAGCGGAGGCCAGTAATCACATCGCCACCTTTATAAGCACCGGGATAGCCTCCCGCCGCCAGCACTACACCCACTGCTGGCCTTGGATCCCAATGAGCTACCTGCTTGTCTAGGTCACCAGTCAGTGCGGCAAGGCAATGACTCACTAAATCCGATTGCAGGCGCAGTAAAATTGGTTGGGTTTCAGGGTCACCAAAGCGGCAGTTAAATTCTATTACCTTGGGTGTACCATCGGCCATGATCATTAGGCCTGCATACAGAAAACCGCTGTAATCATTGCCCTCTGCGGCCATACCATGAACCGTAGGGTAAATAACCTCATCCATAATGCGCTTATATATTTTGTCATCGACCACAGGCGCTGGCGAGTAAGCACCCATGCCGCCGGTGTTCGGGCCAGTGTCGCCATTACCTGCACGTTTGTGGTCTTGGCTGGTCGCCATGGGCAATACATTTTTTCCATCAACCATGACAATAAAGCTGGCTTCTTCACCATCAAGAAATTCTTCGATCACCACGCGGTGGCCCGCTTCACCAAAAGCATTGCCGCCGAGCATATCGCGCACCGCTTCTTCAGCTTCAGCTAAGCTCATGGCAACAATCACACCTTTGCCCGCAGCTAGTCCATCGGCCTTAATCACAATAGGCGCGCCTACTTCCTGCAAATAAGCCAAAGCCTCGTCTAGATCTGTAAATTTGCCATAGTCGGCAGTTGGTATCTGTTGGCGCTCCAAGAAATCTTTAGTAAATGCTTTGGAGCCCTCTAGTTGAGCTGCATTTTTCGAAGGACCAAATATGGGTAGATCGAGGGCCTGAAAATAATCCACAACCCCATCCACTAGAGGCTGCTCTGGGCCGACAATAGTTAGACCTACTTCATTAGCCTGCGCAAAATCAGCTAGGGCCGCAAAATCGTTAACGGCGATGGCAAGGTTCTCAAGATTGGGCTCGATGGCGGTACCCGCATTGCCAGGTGCTACATAGACTGTACCTACATCGTCGCTCTGTGCTGCCTTCCAAGCCAGTGCATGTTCGCGACCCCCTGAGCCAATAACCAGTACATTCATTACTTGTTTTCCACCTGAAAAATTTAGGGGAGAATTGTAGCAGAGTAACGATTTTGCGCAGTAAAAAAAGCAACGACCAGGGCGCTAGTCTACTGGGCCAGTAAAATGCTAACCTTCTCTTCTTACCGGCCAATCTAAATAAAATAATAAGCCGTATCCACGTCGAGCTAAAATAATAATAAGGATCTACCCATCTCAGTTTCTAAAAGCCCAGCAATTGTCTGGTTCCGCCAAGATTTACGACTAGCCGATAATCCCGCCCTAAGTGCTGCCTGTGCAAAAGGCGACATTATTCCGGTGTACATTCTCGATGATAAAAACGCCGGTGACTGGGCTATGGGGGGTGCCAGCAGATGGTGGCTGCACCATGCCCTAGAGTCGCTCAATAAAGCGTTGAACGGTAAGCTCAATATTTTTCAGGGTGAACCTCAGGCTATTTTGTCCAAGCTGGTCGAAGAAACCTCGGCACAGACGGTAGTGTGGAATCGCTGTTACGAACCCTGGAGAATCGCCCGAGATGGAGACATTAAGATGGCTTTCAAGGACGCAGATATCGAGGTGGAAAGTTTTAATGGTTCGCTACTCTGGGAGCCATGGCAGGTACTTAAAAAAGACCAAACACCCTATAAGGTATTCACGCCTTATTATCGCAGAGGCTGTTTGTCTAAGGTGGCTCCAAGAAAGCCCCTTGCAGTGCCCAGTAAAATAAGCACTCTAAATGTAAGTAAAGACTCACTTTCACTGGGCGAGTTAGGTTTATTGCCGACCATAAAATGGGATACCCAGATGCAAGCCCGCTGGGATATCAGTGAAACTGCAGCTCAGGATCGCCTCGATGACTTTGTTATGGCCGAACTTGAAGACTACCGCGAAGGCCGCAATTTCCCGGACAAGGCCAATGTGTCACGACTGTCGCCCTACTTACATTTTGGTCAGATTTCCTCCAATACCGCTTGGCACCGAGCGGCAGATGCGGCCGCCATTATTAATAATGAAGACAGCCTAGATACTTTTTTAAGTGAGCTGGGCTGGCGTGAGTTTTCTTACTATCTGCTCTATCACTTCCCGCAACTCCCCACCAAGAATTTACAGGTACGCTTTAATGTCTTCCCTTGGGCGAGTAATACCGAGAAAGACCTCAGGGCATGGCAGCAGGGTAAAACGGGGTATCCCTTAGTGGATGCAGGAATGCGCGAACTCTACAGCACTGGCTATATGCACAATCGCGTGCGCATGGTGGTTGGCTCATTCCTAGTAAAGAATTTATTAGTTCATTGGCATGAGGGGGAACGGTGGTTTTGGGACTGCCTCGTGGATGCAGATCTCGCGAGTAATAGCGCGGGCTGGCAGTGGATCGCCGGTTGTGGTGCCGATGCCGCACCCTTCTTCCGCATCTTTAATCCCATCACCCAGAGCGAGAAGTTCGATAAGCAGGGAGAATACATCCGTCGCTATGTTCCGGAGTTGGCAGACATGCCGGCCAAATATATTCATGCACCCTGGTTGGCTCCCGCTGAAATTCTCGCCGCTGCTGGCGTAGAAATTGGCGTTAATTATCCCGAGCCGGTGATGGATATCAAAGAGTCGCGAGAAAGAGCTTTAGCGGCTTTTGCACTGACTAAAAATTAGCACCAGCGCCGGTCCTGTAGCCAATCTAGTAATAGATTGGCTATGGCGTATGTCTGAGCGTCCTCCCCCAATGATTGTTATTAATTCATGTATCCCGTCTATACTCAATGTTGAATGATTAAACTCTCACCGTTTAATTATTTAGGGATCGAATTACATTTTCTGACAGGGATATCATAATGAAAACTATGAATTGTAAGCAGCTGGGCGGCGTCTGTGACAAGGAATTTCACGCTGACTCATTTGAAGAAATTGCAGAAATGAGCAAACAGCATGGCATGGAAATGTTTAAGATTAATGATGAAGCTCATCTAAAAGCGATGAACGAGATGCAGCAACTTATGCAAAAACCTGACGCCATGATGGAATGGTTTGACGCTAAAAGAGCAGAGTTTGAAAGTTTATCTGAGAGCTAAAATCTAGAGACTAATAAGCCCGCGTGCAGCGGGCTTATTAGAGCTTTGTTTATCGTGCCGCAGCTAAGGCTTAGTGCCTAAAGTGACGCATTCCCGTAAATACCATTGCCATGCCATGTTCGTTGGCAGCGGCAATAACTTCTTCATCACGCATGGATCCGCCGGGTTGAATAATACAGCTAATTCCAGCCGCGCCAGCATTGTCGATGCCATCGCGGAATGGGAAGAATGCATCTGAGGCCATCACTGCACCCACAACCTCTAGTCCTGCATGCTCGGCTTTAATACCCGCGATACGTGCGGAGTTTATGCGGCTCATCTGGCCTGCGCCCACACCCACGGTCTGACTATTTTTAGCATAGATAATGGCGTTGGATTTAACCATCTTGGCTACTTTCCAGGCAAACATCATATCGCCCATTTCAAGTTCAGTGGGCACTCGCGCCGTCACGACCTTTAGATCTTGTTCTGTAATCATGCCATTGTCGCGGTCCTGAATTAGCAGACCACCGTTAACACGTTTGTAATCGAAATCCTGTGGTCGTTCATCGCCCCAGGTACCACATTCCAGCAAACGCACATTCTTTTTAGCGGCAATAACGGCTACGGCATCGGCAGCTACTGAAGGGGCAATAATGACTTCGACAAATTGCTTCTCACAAATTTTAGCGGCGGTGACTGCATCCAGTTCACGGTTAAAGGCGATAATGCCGCCGAAGGCAGATTCTGGGTCAGTGGCAAAGGCTAGGTCGTAGGCTGTGCTTATATCTACCGCGACAGATACACCACAGGGGTTAGCGTGTTTAACAATAACGCAGGCCGGTTGATCAAATTGTTTGACGCATTCTAATGCAGCATCGGTGTCGGCAATATTATTAAACGACAGCTCTTTACCCTGCAGCTGAACCGCTGTTGCTACACTGGCTTCCGTTGGATTAGCTTCGGTATAAAAGGCAGCTTTCTGGTGTGGGTTTTCACCGTAACGCATTTCCTGAGTTTTAAAATATTGCACATTAAACGTATCAGAAAAATCACGTTTCACGTTGTCGGTGTTTCTAGCACCAAAGTGATTGGCGATCATGCCGTCGTAACCAGCGGTGTGTTCAAACGCTTTGACCATCAGCTGATATCGAGTGCTGTAATCTAGTTGCGCATCGTTGGCCTGCATCTCATCCAGAACAGTTTTATAGTCACCGGCATTAACCACAATGGCGACATCTTTGTGGTTTTTGGCGGCGGAGCGAACCATGGTTGGACCGCCGATATCAATATTTTCGATGGCTGTTGGTAGGTCACAGTTTGGGTCGGCTACTGTTGCTGCAAAGGGGTATAAATTAACCACGACCATGTCGATAGGCTTAATACCATGCTCAGCCATTACGCCGTCATCTTTACCGCGACGACCTAGAATTCCACCGTGAACCTTTGGGTGTAATGTCTTTACGCGGCCATCCATCATCTCTGGAAAGCCTGTGTAATCAGAGACCTCTGTCACTGGAATATTGTTTTCACTCAGTAGGCGAAAGGTGCCTCCCGTAGAGAGTAGTTCAACACCCTGATTGGTAAGGGCTTGGGCAAATTCGACAATGCCAGTTTTATCAGAAACGCTGATAAGTGCGCGGGAGACTTTTCTTAGGTCGCTCATGAATTCCTCGAGTGGAAAAAGTGATTACAGAAGGTTGTATTGTTTTAATTTTTTTCGCAGAGTGCCACGGTTAAGCCCGAGCATCTCAGCAGTTCTACTTTGGTTCTGGCGGGTGTAATTCATCACCGCAGCAAGTAGTGGCGGTTCTACTTCATTCATGACTAGCTCATAGAGATCGGTGGCATCTTGGCCGTCGAGATCTTCGAAATAGCGCTGCATGGCTTCGGCCACACTGTAACGCAAAGATTGTTGTGACTGCATAACGCTGTTCATTACTGGCGCTGCTGGGGTGTGCTCGGCAACTTCTTCAGTCCTGTCATCAGACAGTTTTTCGATGGTAGTCATGCGGCCTGTTCCTGAGCACTTTCAAAAAACTGCTGCAGTAATGCGCGCTGCTCAATCGTACTGTCGAGTTTATTGAATTGTTGGGTAAAGTCTTTGCCGCCGGCAAGAGGATTTATATACCAGCCAATATGTTTTCTTGAAATACGCACGCCGCCCACTTCACCATAAAATTCATGCAGTGCCTGCAGGTGACTACGCATTACCAAACCCGCCTCTGCATTGCTGGGTGCCGCTAAAAATTGACCCTGCTCTAAATAGTGATTTATCTGCTGGAAAATCCAGGGATTGCCTTGAGCAGCCCGGCCAATCATGACAGCAGCAGCACCAGTGTGTTCGAGTACAGACACCGCTTTTTCCGGAGTACTGATATCACCGTTGGCCAACACCGGTATGGAGACGGCCTCGACCACCTGCGCAATGGTGTCGTATTCCACTTCGCCGACAAAGCGACAGGCTCGAGTGCGACCATGAACGGCCAGTGCGGCAATGCCCGCTTCTTCGGCAATTTTAGCAATGGTTACGGCATTGCGATTTTGTCGATCCCAACCAGTGCGGATCTTTAAGGTAACGGGTACATCGACTGCGGCGACAACAGCCTGCAATATGTCACTGACTAGTTCTGGGTTTTGCAACAGCGCTGATCCGGCGGCCCGCTTGCAGACTTTTTTAGCGGGGCAGCCCATATTGATATCAATAATTTGCGCGCCCTGAGCTACATTGAACTGTGCAGCGTCGGCCATCATCTGTGGATCATAGCCGGCAATCTGTACAGACCGCGGTGCTGGCTCATCGCCAAACTGAATGCGTAAGCGAGATTTTCTTGTGCCCCAGGTACTGGGATCAGCAGCGACCATTTCGGAGACCACAAGTCCGGCACCCATTTCACGGCAAAGCCGCCGAAATGGCAGGTCGGTCACGCCAGCCATGGGGGCTAGAATGGTTTTATGTTCGATCTGATAGGGGCCGATATTAAACAAAAGAGTCTCGAATATTGGGCTACGAAAAAAGGGAAGCCATAATAACCTCTGGCCAACTGATTAAAAAGTGATCAATCAAAAAAACCGTAGTTTTTTGCGCTTAGACTAGTCAGTAAGCTCAATGGCATAGCTGGTGGTATTGTCGCCGGGATCGATAAGCTCTAGATTGATATGAATCTGCTGGTTACGGGGCATGATAATGGCGTTGGCCAGGCGACCCTGAAGATATTCGTCGGAAGAGAATATTCGCTGCGCGACGGGGGCATCATTGAGATCGTTAAAGCGGATAACTAGGCTGGGAAAGCGCTGCTCGTAGCCAGCTTTATTACTGATCAGTAGATTGATACTCAGGGCGCCATAATGTTGCGGATGATCCTGGACGATGAACTGGGAAATCTCAATTTTACTGAGATCTCGGTATTCGGTAATAGGGCAGTCCGTATAGGCACAGAATTTTTGCACTAGGCGACGGTATTCTGGATCGAGGCTGAGATCGGCACTATTAAAATGTACTGCCTGAGCGGCCAAAAACACTGAGCCTACAGCCAGTATGACTGCAGAGCCAAATAGGGAGAGTAGTTTTGACTTGGTTTTTTTCTGGCCATTATTGGCGTTCAATTCATCATCGAACAACATGCTGGGAGATTGATCCGTAGATTCCACCGGCACATCTTCGGCGGTCAATGACTCGAGTTCATCCCCTATATGCTGATCCAAATCTCGGCTCAGTTCACCCTCTATCTCGTATTCGGCATCTTCCGGAAGGTCGCTAAAGCCATCCAGCACATAGGGCATATATTCAATATTGTTCGGATCTTCTCCAGGTTGCTGAAGATGATCCTGAGCTTTAAACACTAACAGGCAGGTGCCGCAGCGCACCAGTCCACCCGCAGCAGAAAGCTGGCTAGGCAGTGCGCGAAAGGCAATATTACAGTCTGGGCAGCTGGTGACAATGTCGGGCATCTGGTTACGCTATTGACTCATTCACATTGAGTTTAGCAGGATTAATGCCTGCTTAGTGCTAGTTGGTACTAGTTAGTACTCAGCAGCGCTAGCGAACTTTCTGGGCGCTAAGTTGCGTCCAATCAGACTCGATCGCTGGGGCTGAGAAATCAAAATATTGGAGATAGGGCGCACAGACATAATCGATCTGACTTTCTAGAAGGCCAGACAAACAAAGTGTTCCGCCCTGAGCGGTTAGGTCGCTAATAGCCGGTGCTAGCTGTATGAGTGGCGCGGCCAAAATATTTGCCAACATCACATCCGCCCGCAACTCAGTGGGGACGTCATCCGGCAGATAGGTAACTAATTTTTCATCGCTAATATTGTTGCGCTGAGCATTATCGCGACTGGCCAGCAATGCCTGAGGATCAATATCGACGGCGACCACTTTTTCAGCACCTAGTAATAGGGCGGCAATACCTAAGATTCCAGAGCCGCAGCCATAATCAATAATGGTTTTACCGACGAGGTCCTGTTTGTCGAGCCAGCGTAAGCAGAGATGGGTTGTAGGATGGCTGCCGGTGCCAAACGCCATGCCGGGGTCGAGACTCAGATTAATGGCATCAGGTTCTGGCGCCTCAATCCAACTCGGACAAATCCACAGGCGATCACCACACTTAAGCGGTTGGAAATATTTTTTCCATTCCTGAGTCCAGTCTTTGTCTTCGAGTAATTCCCAGCGAGCTGTTACTGCGGGTTGAATGGAATTAGCGAGCTGGAGAATTATCTGGTCGGTGTCGGTTGTCGCCGGAAATAGTGCTTTAACAGTGCAGTTATCCCAGAGTGGGCGCTCACCCACGCCCGGTGCAAAAATGGGCTGATCTGCCGCGTCTTCTAAGGTGACGGAGGCGGCGCCGCATTCAATAATGGCATCCTCAAGGATTTCGCTGCGCTCACGGGGAACGTCAATCAGTAATTGGAGCCATTGCATAGGGACACTCAGCCTTTTGGGGCTTTTGATTTGCGGGGCTAAAAGGTTAAGGGCTATAGGTTGAGGGCTATTAGATTAAGCGCTTTGGGCTAAGGGCTTGTAGAGCCCTTAGCCCAGTGCATTCAACCCAAAGGGCTCAATCTGATAAGCTTATAGTCCGAGCTTTTTCTCAAGATAATGGATATTTACGCCACCTTTTTTGAATGCTTCATCTCTAACCAGCCTGGCATGCAGATCAATGTTGGTTTTAATGCCGTCAATCACCATCTCGTCTAGGGCGTTACGCATTCTCGACAGCGCCGACTCTCTATCGCGACCATAGGTAATAATCTTGCCGATCAGGGAGTCGTAGTTAGGTGGAACGCGGTAGCCATTGTAGATATGCGAATCCACGCGCACGCCATTGCCGCCAGGAGCATGATAAGCGTTGATGGTGCCGGGCTGGGGCATAAAGGTCACGGGATCTTCGGCATTGATTCGGCATTCAAAAGAATGACCGCGGAAGATAATCTGTTCCTGAGTAAAACTCAGTTCGCGACCGCTGGCAATTAACAGCTGTTCCTTAACAATATCGACACCGGTAATCATTTCTGACACAGGATGCTCTACCTGAACACGGGTGTTCATCTCAATAAAGTAATAGTGGCCGTCTTCATAGAGAAACTCAAAGGTACCAGCGCCGCGATAGTTAATTTGAATGCAGGCATTAACGCAGCTTTCAAATACAGCCTGTCGTGCATCTTCTGGAATGCCAGGTGCTGGTGCTTCTTCAATAACTTTCTGGTGGCGGCGTTGCAATGAGCAGTCGCGGTCACCCAGATGAATCGCATGGCCCTGGCCGTCAGATAAAATCTGCACTTCCACATGACGTGGATTCTGCAGGAATTTTTCCATATACACAGTGCCGTCGCCAAAGGCTGCAGCGGCTTCGGTTTTAGTAATAGCGACTGAATTAATTAATGTTTGCTCGCTCTCAACAACGCGCATACCGCGACCACCGCCGCCGGAAGCCGCCTTGATAATAACCGGATAACCAATTCTTAATGCCGTGGCTTTAAGTTCTGCGGGATCTGTGGATAGCGGGCCGTCGGAGCCTGGCACTGTAGGTACGCCAGCAGCCTTCATTGCTCTGATAGCGGCAACCTTGTCACCCATCACGCGGATTACATCTGCCGTGGGACCAATAAAGACGAAGCCGCTGTTCTCTACCTGTTCGGCAAAGTCAGCATTCTCAGCTAAAAATCCGTAACCTGGATGCACAGCCTGGGCGCCGGTAATTTCCATGGCGCTAATAATGGCTGGAACATTGAGGTAGCTTTGCGGCGATGGATTGGGACCAATACAGACGGCCTCATCGGCGAGCTTCACATGTTTGAGGTCGGCATCAATTTTCGAGTGCACGGCAACCGTCTTGATATCGAGCTCTTTACAGGCGCGAAGTATTCGTAAGGCAATTTCGCCGCGATTGGCGATAAGCACTTTGTCGAGCATGATTTAGCTCCTAGATAATGGTGAACATAGGCTGGTCAAACTCAACGGGCTCGCCGTCTTCGACCAAAATAGCACCGACGGTGCCTGCCTTGTCAGCTTCAATCTGGTTCATCATTTTCATGGCTTCGATAATGCAGAGAACGTCACCCTGAGCTACCTTTTGGCCAACTGTAACAAAGGCTGGCGAGCCTGGAGCAGGTGAGCCATAAAAGCTGCCTACCATAGGTGAACGCACCACATGGCCAACTAAGGCTTCAGGGGCAGGTGCTGCCGCCATGGCAACTGGTGCTGCTAATGGCGCTGCAGCAACAGGTGCCGCCGCTAGAGGGGCTGGCGCCGGTTGTGCATAAGCAGCGATGGGCATGCCGCGGCTGATGCGCACGGACTCTTCCCCTTCAGTAATTTCCAGCTCATTAATATTGGATTCTTCAAGTAGCTCAATTAGCTTCTTAACTTTACGAATGTCCATTTTAGTCTCTCAATAGTTCTTTAGTGGTCAAGCTTGTCCAGCACAGCGTGCAGGGCAAGTTCGTAGCTTTTAGGGCCAAAGCCGCAAATAACGCCTTCAGCAATATCTGAAAAGTAGGAGTGGTGACGAAATTCTTCCCGAGCATGCACATTAGACAGATGCACCTCAATAAAGGGAATCTCAACACCTAGCAATGCATCGCGCAGCGCCACACTGGTATGGGTAAAGGCACCGGGATTGAAAATAATAAAATTCACCCCTTCCTGCCTGGCATCGTGAATACGCTGAATCAGCTCGTACTCGGCATTACTTTGCAGGGCGAGTAAATGATGGCCCGCAGAAATCGTCAAATCAGTGAGCTGCTGGTTAATTTGCTCTAACGTCTGAGCGCCATAAAGCGCCGGCTCACGAGTGCCGAGAAGATTAAGATTAGGGCCGTGCAGTAGCAGAATGGTCGCCATGGGCTGTCTCAACGAGTTAATGCATAAGTTGGCAGTCTGCACTAAATCAGAAGAGCTGTCTAGGAATTGCCCAAAAATGGCATTTTTCGGCGAACTTGGCCGAATTTAAAGCTATTTTTGCGCACGTTGTGCGGCGTTGCATGAAAAATATAGATTGTAAAAGCGAAGATCTACTCATTTAGAGGCATTTTCGCACCAATTTGGCGCTAGAATAGCGAAGATAGCCTAACTTCCATAAAAGTCAGCCTAATTCCGCCTAAAATCTTCAAAAACCGGATAAGTGGCTATTTTGTGCGGCTTATAGCTTCAAGAACCATGGGGGCTAACAAAATCTGCGGCAGTATTTCAGGTTTGCCCTGTCCAGTTGGATACATTAAATAGAGAGGAACACCACTACGCTGATATTGATTCAGCAGTTTAGTGATGGCCGGATCATTGTTGGTCCAGTCACCTTTTAGGTAGCTGATGTTATTGTCTGCCATAGCCTTATAAAAATCATCTGAACCCAGGGCAACCTTCTCGTTAACTAAGCAGGTAATGCACCAGTCAGCAGTAAGATTGATAAAGACCGGCTTACCCTCTTTGCGCAGCTCGCTAAGTAGCTGTGGGGAATAGGTTTGCCATAGAGGGACTTCGCGAGATTCAGATACCGAAAGGACTGGAAATACCAGTGCGCCGATTAGGCAGGCTGCGGCAAGCAATTTGCTGCGGCTTACCCCAGGGGCCTTATTAAGCTTCCATAGCCAAATAGCCATAGCAATTAATACCATGCCAGTAACCACGGTGGCAGCGACATCTATATTGGTTTGACGGCCAGCAACCCAAAGTAGCCATACAGCGGTGATAAACAAAGGAAAGGCGAGGAATTGCTTAAAGGTATCCATCCACTGTCCGGGGCGCGGCAGCTTTTGGCTGAGGCCAGGAATCCAGGTAAGTAGAATAAACGGTAACGCCATACCCAGGCCCAAACAGGCAAACACGAGCAGTGCCACATAGGGCGGCTGCGAGATAGCAAAACCCAGGGCGGGGCCCATAAAGGGTGCAGTGCAGGGGCTAGCAACGGTGGTGGCCAATACGCCGGTCATAAAGGATGAGCCTAAACCCTCTTCATTGCCGGACGACTGGCCCATCGACATTAGGCCGCTGCCAATCTCCAGGTAGCCAGCAAATGCCAGCCCCATAACAAAGAATAGGTAGATTAGAAAAATGACAAACAGTGGCGACTGCAGCTGGAAGCCCCAGCCAATTGCCTCACCGGCCGCGCGCAGAGCCAACATAACCACTGCGATAGCCACAAAGCTTGAGACCACGCCGGCGGTATAGGCAAGGCCATGGGCCTGCTTACTTTTATCGGTTTGATGAGTCATGGTAAAGCTCAGCGCTTTAATCGACAGAACCGGAAAAACACAGGGCATCAGGTTCAGAATCATGCCACCGGCCAGAGCAAACAGTAGGATTAGGCCGAGAGAGAAGTTCTCTGTGCCTTCTATTGATGCAGGCTGTCGGCTCTGGACCGATGCGCTCGGGCTGGTGCTAATTTCAACAGTGCCACTGGTAAGGTCAATAGTTATCCACTGTTTATAGGGTGGGTAACAGAGGCCCGCATCGGCACAGCCTTGAGATTCTATCTGGATTTCAATCTGTTCAGCGGTGGACTGGAAGGGGACGGCAACAGTAGTCTGCTGATAATAAACCTCTACATCAGCCTCAAAATAGTCGTCCCACTTAACTTTGCCTGTTTCAAACACTGGGGTGCGCAGCTGACTGCTGGCATCTACCGCATTAAAGTTAAAGCGATCACGATACAGGTAGTAGCCTTCACGGATGGACCAGTTAAAAATAATTTGATCTTCTTCTACTGCCACGGCTACCTGATAGGCCTGCTCCACTGGCACAAAGCTGACTGCAGAGGAATCTAGAATAGAAGAGCTGCTGAGTTCGGAGCTAGATAGATAGAGCTGGCTGTCAGCAGTAAAGTTTTGTGCCCACCCCTGGGACCCCATAATGCATAATATGGCCAGTAGTGCGATGTGAAGGCGTTTTTTCATAATGGTTAAACATCCTGCTGTAATCGTAAATGGTGTTTGCCACCGTATATGCTCGGTACTGTAACATTTCAGGGCAATAGCTGACGCTAAAAATTCCACCCTTAGTCGGCCCCAATGCCAAGCCCGTGCTATAGTTTCTAAGAGGTATCTTATGAAAAAATTATTAATTCTTGTTCTATTGTTTGCCACTCCTGCACTTGCCCAAGCCGCTGCTCCAACAGCCGATGTGCAGGTGACCAATGCTTACATTAGAACCATGCCCCCCGGACGAACCACAACGGCTGGCTTTCTCACTATTGCCAACAATAGCGATCAAAGCTGTGAGCTGACTGGGGCTATGTCTACTCTCTCTAATCGACTCGAATTTCATGAGCACCAGCATACACAGGGCATGATGAAAATGAGACCCGTAGCTACCGTGGTTGTTCCTGCCGGTGAAACCGTCGTCTTTGAGCCAGGGGCTCTGCACATTATGCTGTTCAATATTGATACTGAGCTGAAGGCAGGAGAGTTTACGCAGATGCAGCTAATCACGGATCAGTGTGGATCAATAAGCTTTGACGCAGAAGTACGCAGCCTACTGACTAAGCCTAAGAAGATGGAGGGGATGCATCACTAATGAGTTGGATGACCCGCATAAAATCTCGCTGGAATAGCTCTTATAGAGATATGAGTGAAACATTGTCTGATGACTATATAGGTGAGCGCGCACCGAAGGGTTTGCGTTATGGCCTGCTGGGTGCGCTGATTGTGTTTGTGCTTTTAGTTGCCTTGGGCTGGTACTGGACTGATGAACCCACTCAGTTTGATGTGCAGCCTGTGGATCCATCTGCAAATGGCACTGAGCCTGTGATCGGCACTGCCACGACCGCCACCCTTATTAATGTTATCGACCTGCTACTGAATAAACGCGGTGGCTATTTAAGCAATGATGTAACCCCTCCGGGAATTTGGCTAGACAATATTCCCAGCTGGGAGTTTGGCGTTATTGTTCAGGTTCGCGATCTAAGTAAAGCCATGCGCGAATCCTTTAGTCGCTCCCAGTCCCAGTCCACCGAAGACCCTGATCTCGCGTTGGCGGAGTCACGGTTTAATGTCGATCATACTAGTTGGGCAGTTCCTTGGCCCGAGAGTGAATATGCTGACGGCCGACAGTATCTGAACAATTATTTACTACGTCTTAGTGACGACAAAGCCTTTGATGCCCAGTTCTATGCCCGTGCCGATAATCTTCGTTACTGGTTGGGTACCGTGGAGACAAGGCTGGGTAGTCTTTCCCAGCGGCTATCAGCCAGTGTCGGCCAACGTCGAATTAACACCGATTTAGCCGGTGCCAGTGGCGCCAGACAATCCACTAAGTCACCCAATGAGCTAATGATAAAAACAAATTGGCTGAAAATTGATAATGTGTTTTATGAAGCCCGAGGCACCTCTTGGGCGCTGCTGCATTTTTTGAAAGCTGTTGAGGTAGATTTTGCTGATGTACTGGCCAAGAAAAATGCCATTATCAGCGTACAGCAGATTATTCGTGAGTTAGAGATGACGCAGCAGTCGGTTAGTACGCCGATGATTGTGAACGGCGAAGGTTTTGGAATGTTGGCGAATCACTCTCTGGTGATGGCCTCTTATATAAGTCGCGCCAATGCGGCGATTATTGATTTGCGGGAGTTGCTCTCCCAAGGTTAGATGCAATGACGGATGTCTTGAACACAGATGGAATTGGTTCGGGGGCGGAGTTAAATATTGATAGTCAGTCAGATAGCGAACTGAGTCGCGCCCTGATTGCTGCTCGCCTCAAGGGTGGCGTAATGGTTGTCGATCACAATTTTAAAATTGTGATGATCGATCGCAAAGCCGCTAGTTTCTGTGGTCTTTCTCCGGGGCAGTCACAGGGCAAACGCTTCTATTCGGTATTTCCCCCATTACTCGGTAGCCTGTTTGCTACAGAGCTCCATGAAGTCGTAACGCTCATCAGCGCCAGGCGCTGCTCGCGACCCACCGACAACGAATTGCTCGATCAATTTGCCAGTGCCTTTAGTCACACTCTTGAGGCCTATTCGGTGCTGTTTGGTATTTCCATGCGCGCCTACACAGAAGACGGTACGACCTACGGGCTTATCCAGCTTAAATTACAGACGCCGGTACCGGCTAATTCGGAACCACGGGGCGTCGAGGATACTAGTCAGGGACGTAGTCTGTCTCTCGCAGATGATGCGGTACTGATCGTTACCGACTGTTACGGTTTTATCTCTGGGATTAGCAAGTCTGCTCAGGCGTTATTTGGTTACAGTGAAGACTTATTAAAGGGCAGTTCCGCCCGTGTTTTATTGCCCGGACTGGATGGTCTCGAAGGCATGAATATTTCAGAGGCCATACAGATATTATGCGCCCAGCACAGCCAGGGCTATATCCTCGCAGCCACCTCAGAGGGCGACACTAAGGCCCTAGATATTCAGCTATTTAACTGCGCTGACGAGGGCGATGAGTTTATCTTACTCTGTCGCGACCGCACCGATGCGAGCCGAGAAGCTGAGGAGCTAGCCAACCGAGGCAATCTTTTTGATCTAACATTTTCCAGTGTTGCCGACGCTGTGCTCATGGTGGATAGCGAAGGCTTTGTCACCGAGATGAACCCAATAGCGGAACAGTTGCTGGGCTTTGAACTTGATACCTCCAAGGCCGTGCAAATTCAAGCGGTTATGCCTCTAGCCAATGAAGAAACGGGCATTAGCGTTACGCCCATCCAGGATGCCCTTAACAAGGCCACCAATGTTGAGGTGACTCAGTCACTGTTACTAAAAGTGCGGGGTAGCGAACCTACGTCGGTTGCCGTGTCAGCCTTTCCATTGCGGGATGCATTGGGTCGGGTTAAAAAATGCCTGGTGATCTTTCGTCCATTAAGTGAGGCGCGGCGAGTATCCAGTCGCCTCAAATGGCAGTCCAAGCATGACAGCCTAACCGGATTGCCCAACAGAAATTCTCTCGCCGAAAAAATACAGCGTGCCATTGAGAGCGCAAAGCGAGACGGTGCAATTCATGCGCTGCTCTATATCGACCTGTATAACTTTTCGGTGATCAACGACACCAGTGGTCATATGGCCGGTGATGAATTACTCAAACAGTTTGCTCGTTTGCTGTTGGAGGTAACAGGCCCCAGTGACTTTGTGGCCCGTATCGGCAACGACGAATTTGCCTTGTTGCTGCACTGCGTTAACTACGATAAGGCTATGGCTCTGGCGGAGCAGATACTGGATGTGATCAGAGAGTTTAGTATTCCCTGGGAAGGTGAGGTGTTAAAGGTCGGTGCCAGTATTGGTGGCATCATGATTGATAATGAAGCTCTATCAGATATTGACCTCATGATATCCGCAGGCTCCTCCTGCGCGGCTGCTCGCGACAAAGGCCGCAATAAAATTCATTTCCAATCATTTAACGAAGAGGTCGCCAAGCGTCGGACTCTCGCTAGAAGTATGCCAAAAATTGTTTCGGCCCTAGACGAAGATCGCTTTACGCTTTTTGCCCAGCCTATTACGGCACTCAACCGAAGCATCGCGCTGCCAAAGTATTATGAAATTCTAGTGCGTATGCGCGATAGCGATGGCACCATCTTACCGCCCTCGGAATTTATTCCCGTGGCTGAACATTTCTCGCTGATTGATGATTTGGATAAATGGGTGTTTAAAAACGCACTCAAATTTCTACTTAAATTGAAAGGTCAGGGTCTACCACTGCCGACTCTGTCGGTTAATTTATCGGGCAGTACTGTCGGTGATGAAAATGCGATTGACTACATTTTGGCTGGCTTTAGCGACAGCGGTATATCCCCAAAGCATATTCAGTTTGAGATTACTGAAACTGCTGCTGTTAAACATCTGCAGGAAGCCAAGCGGTTAATCGCTACATTAAGGTCTGTGGGGGTGTCTTTTGCGCTAGATGACTTCGGCAGTGGCCTGTCGTCTTTCGCCTACTTAAAAGAGCTGCCTATCGACTGTCTGAAAATTGACTCAAGCTTTATTCAGACCATGGATAACAGTGAGGTGGACTACTCGGTGGTGAGTACCATCAATCACCTTGGACATATTATGGGTATTACTACTGTTGCCGAGGGGGTGGAAAATAAAAAGCAGCTGGAGTTGTTGAAGAAAATTGGCGTTGATTATATCCAGGGATTCTTGATAAAACGTCCAGAACCCCTAGATAATTTGTTACTACTCTGACTAAGCTCTAAAGTAGTTTTAAACCATTATATTCAGCACTGTGTAACCGCGGACCATACTTTCCTACCACTGCACTGGCGGCTCGATTGGCAAAGGTAGCCGCTTCCAAGCACGACTGTCCATGGGTTATGCCATACAGGTAGGCGCCTGCAAACATATCACCAGCACCATTGGTATCTACGGCTGTAATTGGCTGAGCTTCTGCACGGTGCACGCTAAAGCCATCAAATATGACTGCCCCTTCACCGCCAAGGGTAATAGCAAACTGTTTGGTTGTTTTCTGCAGGCGCTCAATGGCTTCATCAAGACTGTCTGTACCACACCAGCTGAGAGCTTCCTGTTTGTTGCAGAACAGCAGGTCAATGCCATCGCCGACCATTTCTTCAAGGCCAGCTTTAAAATATTCAACAATACCTGGATCAGACAGACTCATGGCTACTTTTGTACCCGCGGCCTGGGCTGCTTCGCGGGCCTTAATGGCTGCTGCTCGGCCAGTATCGCTAGTGACCAAATAACCTTCTATATAAACATATTCAGAATCAGCGATGGCTGCGGTATCGATATCATCGGGGCTCAGAGTTTCTCCAATCCCTAAAAAGGAGTTCATGGTGCGCTCGGCATCTGGTGTCACCATCACTAGGCACTTGCCGGTAATTCCTGAATCTAGATTATCATTCCCGTCCTGGTTATTAGAGCTATGATCAACGCCATTATCGATCAGATCCTGTAAGTAAAAATGGCCATTTTCATCGTCTGCTACTTTGCAGGCCATGTAGCCCTTGCCACCAAACTGGGTCAGGGAAATTACTGTGTTAGCCCCAGAGCCGCCGCAAGCTCGATTGGACAATGTCAGGTGATCCTTCAGATTTTCAATAAGAAAATTTTGACGATCCTGATCTACCAATGTCATTAGGCCCTTTTCAATTTCTAGGCGTGTTAGGTCTTGATCTGAGACTTGAATTTCAGTGTCGACGAGGGCATTACCCAAACCGAAGATATGGTATTTTTTCATTTTTAAGCCTTGGCGGTGTGGGTAACAATACCCTGCTGAGTCGCCAAAAATAATATATCTGCTGGCTTAATGGCGAAGAGACCGTTGGTGACCACGCCGGTAATTTGATTAATCTGCTCTTCAAGGGCGCAGGCAGAACCCATGGGGTAGAGACCATGAACATCTAAAATCAGATTACCATTATCGGTTATAACGCCGTCGCGCCACACCGGGTCGCCATCAAGTTTCACCAGCTCACGGGCCACATAGCTGCGAGCCATCGGTATCACCTCAACTGGCAATGGGAACGTACCCAAATAGTCTACCCACTTGCTTTCATCGGCTATACAGACAAATTCGTTAGCTACTGCAGTAACAATTTTTTCGCGGGTAAGTGCTGCGCCGCCGCCTTTGATTAACTCAAGACGGGCGTTGGCTTCGTCGGTGCCATCAATATAAATAGTCACCTCTGACACCGCGTTTAATTCGAACACCTGAATGCCATGGCCGCGGAGTCTTTCAGCGGAGCCCTCAGAGCTAGCCACTGTGCCTTGAAATTTATGTTTGTGCTTTGCGATAAGATCAATAAAGCAGTTGGCCGTCGAACCCGTACCAATACCAATAATGCTGTCATCTTCAATTCTAGTTAAGCTGTAATCCACGGCTGCCTGAGCCACTGCTTGCTTAAGTTGGTTTTGGTCCATGGATAGCCTCAACAGGTTAGATGTGCAAATTATGGCGGTGATTATACGGTGATCTTGCGCATAAAACACAGTGGCTAAGGTGCCTAGTTCGACCATTAATTGGATTAATAGACTGGCGTAAACGTCTAGATCAAATTACCATTACCCCACACCTGAATAACGCTGGAAGACCCATGCCACAAAAGTACGTTAAAAAAATTCTCGATGCACGTATCTATGATCTCGCCATAGAGACGCCGATTGATGCGGCCCCATTACTTTCCCAGCGATTGAATAACAAGATTTTACTGAAGCGTGAAGATTTACAGCCAGTATTTTCATTCAAACTTCGTGGTGCCTATAACAAATTACGTCAGCTCTCAAAAGAGCAGCTAGCTGCTGGTGTGATTGCTGCTTCGGCGGGCAATCATGCTCAGGGCCTGGCCATGGCGGCTAAAAAGATGGGGGTTAAGGCCACGATTGTTATGCCCAAGACCACCCCGCTAATTAAAGTGGATGCTGTGCGCGCCCGAGGCGCCAAGGTAGTTTTGGTGGGTGATAGCTATGACACTGCTGCGGCTCACGCCGACAAGCTCGTTGAAGAGCAGGGCCTGACTTACATTCACCCCTTTGATGATCCAGATATTATTGCGGGTCAGGGTACTGTGGGAATGGAAATCCTACGTCAGCATCCCGGTGATTTGGATGCAATCTTTATCGCCGTAGGCGGCGGAGGCCTCTGTGCGGGTGTGGCTGCCTACGTGAAATATGTGCGCCCAGGGGTCAAGATTATTGCGGTGGAATCTGATGATGCGGCCTGTCTTGATGCGGCCATGAAAGCAGGCCGTCGAGTGCGCCTAAAAGAAGTGGGTATTTTCGCTGACGGCACCGCCGTGGCGCAGGTAGGTAAAGAAACCTTCCGCATACTCAAAGATTTGGTGGATGAAGTGATCACAGTCAGTACGGACGAAATCTGTGCTGCCCTTAAAGATGTCTACAACGATACCCGAGCAATCTGTGAGCCTTCAGGGGCTATGGGTGTGGCTGGTTTGAAAAAATATGTCGAGAAACATGGCATAGAAGGGCAGACGTTACTGTCTATTCAGTGCGGTGCTAATATCGATTTTGATCGTCTGCGCTATATTTCTGAGCGTACCGAAGTGGGTGAAAAACGCGAAGCTGTTTTAGCGGTCACTCTTGATGAGAAGCCTGGAAGCTTTCAGACTTTCTGTAAGCTACTGGGCAAGCGCAATATCTCCGAATTCAATTATCGCTATAACGATGCAAATCGTGCCCAAGTTTTTGCTGGCATGAAAGTGACCTCGGATGAAGATCGCCATCAACTTGTCGCTGATCTTATCGCTAAGGGTTACACCGTGTCGGATATGACAGACAACGAGATGGCCAAGCTACACATTCGCCATATGGTTGGCGGCCGATCACCTCAGGTGGGTGAAGAGCAGGTCTATCGTTTTGAGTTTCCGGAACGTCCAGGTGCTATGTTGAATTTTCTGGTTCATCTGGGGGGGCGTTTTAATATCTCCATGTTCCATTATCGCAACCATGGCTCGGCCTTTGGCAGAGTATTGGTAGGATTTCAGGCGTCGAAGAAAGATCAGCGAGCATTAAAGAAATTCTTAGATGAGTTGGGCTACCGCTATGAAAATGAAACCGACAATGAGGCTTATCGGTTTTTTCTCGGCAGCGAGTAACCCAGTTTCGACGCTTTCAGTTTCGTCGCTTAGAGTAGGTCGGAAATCTGACGAATTTGAATGGCTTCAAAACCAGAGCCCGCAAGGGCATCTGAAATTACGACCACGCGATCGTCGGGTGAAAACTCATTGCGCTGAATCATAATGGCAGCGGCTGTAGCCAGCGTTTTCTCAGAGTCTTCACTAAATTCAATTTGATAACTCAGTACATTGCGGTTCATTACCAGCTGACGGCGCGTGACGCTGTCATTGGTAAAAGCACAGATAATCGACTCCTGAGGGTGGCAGTTGGTCACTCGATTAGCCATGCGTCCACGGCGTGTCGGTACGATAATAGCTTTGGCTGAAATAGACTCGGCCAGATTAACTGCCGCCATAGCAATCTGCTGCTTATCGCCGTCTAGCTCTAGATTGTCTGTAAAGCGCAGACCACGACTACTCTCAGTTGAACGAGAAATTCGGTCGAGAATTTCAACACATTTGACCGGATATTTGCCTACCGTTGTTTCACCCGACAGCATAATGGCGTCAGCTTCTTCATAGACCGCATTGGCAACATCTGTCACTTCGGCGCGGGTTGGTATTGGATTTTCGATCATCGACTCAAGCATATGCGTGGCAACAATAACCCGCTTACCCATCTCTGCGCAGGTGCGAATAATACGGCGCTGCACACGAGGCAATACTTCTAGAGGAATTTCTACACCTAGGTCACCACGGGCAACCATAATGCCATCCGCAGCAGCGATAATTTCTACCATATTGGTGATGGCTTCCTGATCTTCAAGCTTGGCCACGATCTTAATTTTGTCTGCCTTGTCGCCGAGCAATTCTCTGAGTTCATGAACATCTGCAGCTTGGCGCACAAATGACAGGGCAATAAAATCCACACCCTGGCTCATACCAAACTCAATATCGCGGCGGTCTTTGTCAGTAATCGCAGGAAGATTCACACGAATGCCCGGAAGATTGACGTGGCGTTTGCTTTTTAGCAGTCCGCCATCGATGACCTTAACCTGCATAACGCGCTCTTGTTTACTGAGCACCTCGAGATTGATCAAACCATTATCTACGGTGATCATATCGCCGACATCTACGTCATTGATTAAGTCGTCATAGTTAACATGAATAGAGGAGGACTCTACATCTTCGGCTCCGCGAGCCACGATAGAAATAGTATCCCCTTCGGTGAGATGCAGGTCATTGGCCATGTCGCCGGTGCGAATCTCAGGTCCCTGAGTATCCAACAAAATAGCAATAGGGTGGTCGAGTTTTTTATTCAGGCTTTGAATAGCCTGAATAATTTTCGCATGGGATTCATGGTCACCATGGGACATATTCAATCGAGCTACGTTCATGCCGGCATTGGCCAGTTTCTCGAGCATCTCTATAGATTCGGTGGCGGGGCCAATGGTGCAGATTATTTTGGTTTTGCGCATATTATCTCGCGGTCAGTCGCTATTAAATGTAAGGGAATATCCCAGCTCTGCTGAGATATAAGGTCAACTTCCTGGCAGCTGTGAGCAAGGCCAACAAGCTTGGGTTTGAGTTTCTTTTGCACGCTCATAAAGGCCAGAGTGCGGTCATAGTAACCGCCACCCATGCCCATGCGATTGCCCTGTCGGTCAAATCCTACCAAAGGCATAAAAATAATATCCAAACTCCAGGCTGGTGCTATCTGTGCAGTGTTAAACACCGGCTCCAGAATGCCAAATTTATTGGCGACGAGCTGAGTCTTGGGGCTGTATTCGATAAAACACAGGCTGTTCTTCTTCATGGGATGTAACACAGGCAGAAAGCACTGCTTTCCTGATTTGAGCGCGGTCTCTAAAAGCTGGCCGGGATCAATTTCGCCGTCATTGGCCAAATAGAGCGCAACGCGCTTAGCGCGCATGAAAAAGGTTTCTCTACGCAGACTCGACACCAGATGCTGACTGGCACTGTGCTGTTCAACAGTCGAGAGAGACCGCCTTTTAGCGCGCAGTTGCTGTCGAGTATCACCGCTATTCATGGATTTGAACCAATTTGAATTATAAACCCCAGAGTGCCGCTGCCAATGTGGCCTTGAACCGAGAAGTTCAAGGTGGCGACCCTCGCAACAAATCAGGCTTTCCGACGCACGGAATTGCACAACAATGTTGGCGGAGAGAGGCCGGGTATAAATTATCGGCTCAGGGACTTCTTGGCTGGCTAACACCCCAGGAGAAACTATTATAGCAGGGCGAAAACCAAATGCAGAGTAAATAAACAGCCACTTGCACTAGATATTAGTAGGAATACGGCGGCAGAATTAACAGCTGAGGTCAGCGAGGACAGAATCAAGTTTTGAATCCATGGATTGTAGGACATCGGACGCTTCTGCATCCTGTTTGGCACTGTTTTCTATGCGAATCAAATCATGACTCAGATTGAGTGCGGCCATCACCGCTATGCGCTCGAGACCAATAATATGTGAGCCCTGACGAATTTCTTCCATTTTGTCATTTAAAAGCTCCGCTGAACGTTCTAATGCCTCGCGCTCATCGGGTTTACAGTTAACCTGGTACTCTTTATCAAGAATGCGAATTTTTAGGGAAATTGCTGCCATTATTGCTCTGCACTCAGGTTGCGTAGACGGCTGATCATCGTTTCGATCTTCTGTCTGGCCATTTCATTTTTTTCCAATAGCTCACCGCGCTCGCCCACCAAACCGGCTTCCCGCTCTCGCAGTGCCTGGTTTTCGCGTTTCAGTACCTGACAGAGATCAATCAGGCGGTCGAGTTTTTGTTCAAACAGTTCGGAATCAGTCATCAGTGCTATTGTGCCAAAAGGGTGAAGTCTACTTCGCATAACTATAGGCATTGTCTAGAGTTTGGTCAATTATAAGATGCGCTCATTGCGCCCCTTAACGGGACTTTAATTAGACCTTATTGAGCGGTTAATGAACTCTTAATGAGAGTGCAGCGACATATTAAGGGTGTTAGGATGCGGTATGACAGAATGAGGTGACACAGTGACATTTGAACAGCTAGAAGAGCTATTTTTTTCCCATAAAATTAATGCCAGCCCGTCGGGTTTTCATGGGTTCCTCTGTGGGCGATTAAGTTGTGGTGCTGTGGATTTAAAGCAGCTAGTCGATGCATCAACAAGCTGGCTGGCCCTATCCCAGAAGCAGGCTGAAGCGGCGGAAGGTTCCTTCGAAACGTTTTATCAAAACTCGCTTAATGATTTAGAAGATATTAGCTTTCTTTTTCAGCCCGTACTGCCCGATGATGAATTACCTCTGACAGAGCGCCTAGTAGCCGTTGGCGAATGGTGCAGCAACTATATTTCTGGGGTTGGTGAAG
>CAJJAS010000159.1 GCA_905182245.1 gamma proteobacterium HTCC2207
CTCAATTAATTTGCCGCCCTTGGTCATGCGGAAAATCTTCGGCATCGGCCATGGGGGCGTATAGTTTTCTAAACGTTCTACGGCGCGCGGGCTGAGAATTAACATGCCGTGACCGCCTTCACCGCCCAACACTTTTTGCCAGCTGTAGGTAACAACATCGAGTTTTTCCCACGGCATTTCCATGGCAAATACAGCGGAGGTTGCATCACAGATAGTCAGGCCTGTGCGCTCGTCGCTTATCCAGTCTGCATTGGGGACTTTGACGCCCGCGGTGGTGCCGTTCCAGGTAAAGATACAGTCATGGTCTGGATTGGCCTGGGTCATATCGGGGAGTAATCCATAGTCCGCGGTATAACTATTGAGTTCTGCTAGCTTTAATTGTTTGGTGGCATCTGTGAGCCAGCCGCTGCCGAAAGATTCCCAGGCAAATATATCAACCGGACGCTGGCACTACACCCACGCGGTAGCCTTCAGGTAGGCCTAAAATCTCTGCGGTGTCGGAACAGGCTCTGCCCAGAGCAAGCTTACCCACAGATGAGCGATGTGAACGGCCCAATGTACCGATATCGAGATTGTTAACATCATAGCCAGGGCGTTTAGAGCAGGGGCCTGACGAAAAATTGGGGTTGCTTGGTTTGATCGTTGGTCGTTGATTGACTGTCATGATTGAAAAATCCGGGCACCATAAAAAGGGGGGTCACATAATAACGATAGGTCGCTTGTAGATAAAGATTTAATCCTTTATGTACGGCATTAGCCGCATCTATGATTACTGATACTAAAAAGCAGGCAAAAAAATACGCTGTATAGACAGCGTATTCATTTTTGATGCTTAGGTACCAAAATTACTTTGCTTTGGCGTTGCGCTCTTTTTCGATTAAGAAATCTGCAACATTTAACATACCGTCAAAGCCACCGGCGTTGCGGCTGCTTACGCGATACTTACCATTTACAATAACCTCTGGCGTACCCTGAACGCGATAGCCGCGAACCCGCGCCTTGGCCTGATTGACCATACTGGTCATACCAAAAGAATTGTAGGCTTTAGAAAATCTGAGACCATCAACACCGGCCGCGTCAAAAATAGCGGCAAAATCTTCTTCTGAGCGCAGTGGCTGCTTTTTAACATGAAGCGCTTCGAAGATAGTCATATGGGTCTGATCTAGAACCCCGAGCATGACCGCGCTGTAATAGGCGCGAGCAAAGGGCTCTAAAGATGGCTGCCAAACCGCTGGGGTCTGCTGAAAATCAACATCTGCCGCTAGGTTTTTTGACCAGGGATGCAGTACCGCTTCAAAGTTAAAGCAGTGGCCGCAGGTATAAGAAAATACTTCGTTGACTTCAATCTTTGTGGCATCTGCTGTTCGTATGGGCTGTGGAAGCACCTCATAATGAACACCTGCCTCATACTTTTCCGTTTCCGCCTGACACATGGCCATAGGCAGTATCAGCATTAAAAAAGTGATGCGTTTTATCCAATGATTCATCTTCTTCTCCTGTTAGCCTAGTGCGACCTTATCTCTAGTTTAGACCAGAGATATAGTTCGCTACCGCTTTGATTTCCTTATCACTCAGGTTTGCTGCTACGCCTTGCATAATTGAGGCGTTACCACCGCTGGCGCGTTCGCCGCGACGATAGGCCAAAAGCTGCTTGGCGATATAGTCAGCGTGCTGTCCGCCCAGTCCGGGGTAACCCGCTGGACCATTGCCATTGCCTGACGGCGAGTGACAACCGGTACAGGATGCAACACCCGTTTTCATGTTGCCGCCACGGTAAACATTTTCACCGTAGTCCAACGCTTCTTCAGGGTTGCTAATGCCAACTAGCGTAATGTCTTGTGCGCCCGAGACTTGGCGAGTCTTACTGTCGTAGTAAGCAGCCATATCCTGGAGATCTTGATCTGATGAGGCAATCAACATGCCAGTCATCTCAACAATCACGCGCTCGCCTGACTTAATCAGTCTAAGCTGCTGCGTCATGTACTTCTCGCCCAAGCCTGCAAGCTTAGGAAAGGCTGAGACCATACTATTTCCGTCGCTGCCGTGGCAGCCAGAACACATTGCTACCTTTGATTCGCCGGCCGCTGCATCGCCTGTTGCCAATGCCTGAGTTGCCGATAGCGACGCCATCAGACAAATAAGTGTTAAAAAGCTTCTTTTCATGGTTAATCCAACTCTCACAATCCGCTAGAATAGTCGCCCGTGTATCGATGCGACCTAATGACATTAGCCTAATAGGCTAGAGCGGCGGCATTATATACCAATACAACTGAGTTTTAAGCCCGTTAGGGACGTCTTTTTATGGAATCTGTGCCAATTAATTTTCAAGCCGCTGAATTTACCACCAGTGCGCCCTCTTTAAAGCAATGTCCTGAGGACAGTGGCTGTGAAGTTGCGTTCGCTGGACGCTCCAATGCGGGTAAGTCCAGCGCTATCAATACCCTTACACGGACCCGTGGATTGGCGCGCACCAGTAAAACGCCCGGACGGACCCAGCTGATTAACTTTTTTGCTGTGGGTGAAGGTCGCCGCATCGTAGATTTGCCGGGCTATGGCTATGCTAAGGTGCCCAAGGCCATGAAAGTCGAGTGGGATAAACATCTGGCGGAGTACCTGCAACAGCGCAATAGCCTTGGCGGATTGATTCTGCTGATGGATATTCGCCATCCATTGCAAGATTATGATCAGCAGATGCTCAACTGGGCGGCTCAGGCTGGCTTGCCAGTGCATGTGTTGCTGACTAAATCTGACAAGCTCAAGCGCGGGCCAGCGCAGAATACGCTATTAAAGGTTGAGCAACGGCTGAGAGATATGGATCCAGGCCGGACATTGTTGAGCGTGCAGACCTTCTCGTCCCTGAAGAAAGATGGCCTACCCCAACTAGAAGCCCAGTTAAAACATTGGTTGAGTGCCGATTTTACTGAGCCCGAAGCCCCGCAGGCCTCTTAGAGCCCAAGCAGATAGCAGTTTGGGCCATAGACACCACATATAGTTACCACCTAATAGTGGCTGCATATATAACCTGCCCGTGAAACCCCGGCCGCAAAAACCCCGCAAGTGAACCTCCGCACGTAAAAAAACCCTGACCTACTTAGTAGATCAGGGCTTGCTTTGCTGCTTGGAGAGTCTAACTTTGCATACTCTAGTTTGGGGGGAGAATATGATGCAATCATCAATTGCCTTTAATTAGACATAGGTTTGCATACAAGTTCCATTCTGTTCAAAAATAATTGAATTATTTTTTATTAGACCGAATTAATGAGCCTCATCCCAGTTATCACCTACTCCCACGTCTACCACTAATGGGACTAACAACTCGGCTGCCGACTCCATACGCTCGGTAAGACCCTGCTTAACGACCTCTAATTCAGACTCCGGCACCTCCAGCACTAATTCATCATGTACCTGCATGATCATACGGCTTTTGAGGCCGCTGCTCTCTAACCAGCTGTCTACATTGATCATAGCGATTTTAATGATATCTGCTGCCGTGCCCTGCATCGGTGCGTTAATGGCCGTACGCTCGGCCCCCTGGCGTAGCATGCCGTTTCGGGCATTGATCTCGGGCAGGTACAGGCGACGACCATAGACGGTTTCGACATAGCCATTTTCGGCAGCGCTGTGGCGGATGTTGTTCATGTAGTTTTGTACGCCCGGATAGCGGGCAAAGTATAGCTCGATATATTCAGCGGCCTGCTTGCGGCCAATATTTAATTGGCGGGCCAAGCCAAAGGCCGACATGCCATAGATTAGGCCAAAGTTAATGGCTTTGGCGCTACGCCGTTGATCAATGGTGACCGCTTCGGTCTCGACGGCAAACACCTCGGCGGCAGTGGCTCGGTGAATATCCTGTCCGGCAGCAAAGGCACTCAGTAAGCTCGGGTCTTCTGACAGGTGAGCCATAATGCGCAACTCAATCTGAGAGTAATCTGCGGCCACTAACTTGCTTCCCGGTGAGGCTATAAAGGCCTGACGTACTCTTCGACCTTCGGCAGTACGAATGGGAATATTTTGTAAATTGGGATCAGATGATGACAGCCTACCTGTTGCTGTACCGGCCTGATGATATGAGGTGTGGATGCGCTTAGTGGCTGGGTTAATCATGGTGGGCAATTTGTCGGTGTAGGTCGACTTTAGTTTGGCCAATCCGCGATGTTCCAAGATTACTTTTGGCAGTGGATACTCAAGAGCCAACTCTTGTAACACTTCTTCTTTAGTTGAAGGCGCGCCTTTGGCCGTCTTTTTCAAAACGGGGATTTCCAGTTTGGTAAATAGTATTTCTCCAAGCTGTTTGGGGGACGCTAAATTAAATTCCTGACCTGCTAGGTCCCACGCCTGAGTTTCTAATTCAGCCAGTCGCTCTGACAATTCCTGACTCTGGGTGAACAATAAGGTGTCGTCAACTTTTGCGCCTGTGCGTTCGATGCGCGACAGTACGGGTATTAATGGCAGCTCAATTTCAGTAAATACTTTTTCTAAGGTCGGGTGATTACAGACCTGTGGCCAGAGGGCATCATGAAGCCTTAAAGTGATATCGGCGTCTTCGGCAGCATAGGGGCCGGCCTCTTCTAAAGGCACCTGATTAAAGGTTATCTGAGCTGCGCCCTTCCCTGCTACGTCGGTAAAACTGGTAGTGGTTTGATCTAGGTACTTTAACGCCAGGCTATCCATATCATGACGAGTCGCAACTGAATCAAGTACATAGGATTCGAGCATAGTGTCGAAGGCAATGCCCTGTAACTGAATACCGTGCTGTGCCAAAACACTCATATCATACTTTAAATTTTGACCTACTTTTTTTATTTCAGAATTTTCTAAAAGCGGTTTTATACTTTCTAGAACATAGTCTTTAGATAGCTGATCTGGTGCGCCTAGGTAGTCATGGCCAAATGGGATATAGGCTGCCTGGTTTGCTTCTACGGCGATAGAGATGCCTACAAGTTCTGCACGCATATAATCTAAACTAGTGGTTTCGGTGTCTACGGCTACTAGAGTTGCAGTTTTAATTTTTTCTAGCCATTCAGAAAAATCTTTTTTTGTTAAAACTGTTTGATAATCTTTTTCACTATCATCCTGCTCTGGTGCAAGCATCTCCTCTAGGGGCTCGTCAGAGGCCGCTTCTGTCACTGAGGTCAATTCAAAACTGGCAGGGGTATTGATTTCTGCTGTGGTTTCTTCAATCCAGGTTTTAAATTCCATATCTTTGAAGAGTGCTAAAAGTGCGGTCTGATCTGGCTCGCTGTTTTTTAGCTCACCCAAGGGCATGGGCATTTCAACATCTGTTTTTATGGTGGCCAAGGTATAGGAGAGATAGGCCAGTTCTTTGTGCTCTTCAAGTTTGGGTGCCATTTTTTTCGCGCCACGAAACTCTAGGGCTGCCACTTCATCGAGGCGTGCATAGATATTATCTAAAGAGCCAAGTCCCTGCAGCAATCCCAATGCGGTTTTTTCGCCGACACCGGGTACCCCCGGAATGTTGTCTGACTTGTCGCCCAGTAATGCGAGGTAATCAATAATTAACTCAGGCGGAATACCAAACTTTTCTATCACCCCTTCCCTGTCCAATAATGTATTAGTCATGGTGTTTACAAGGGTAATATGTTCGTTAACCATTTGGGCAATATCTTTATCGCCTGTAGAAATAATGACTGGCTGTTCTGCTGCAGTGGCCTCTAAGGCGAGAGTACCAATTACGTCATCCGCCTCTACACCTTCGATGACTAACATGGGTAAACCCATGGCTTGAATAATATTGTGGATCGGTTCTATTTGACTGCGTAACTCATCAGGCATTGAGGGACGATTGGCTTTGTATTCGGGATATATATCATCGCGGAAGGTTTTGCCTTTGGCGTCAAAGACCACCACCAACGTACTCTCGGGATAATCTTTTTGCAGTCGGCGCATCATATTAATCACGCCTTTGACTGCACCGGTTGGGTTGCCTTTGCTGTTGGTCAACGGTGGCAGTGCATGAAAGGCTCGGTAGAGATAGGAGGAGCCATCGACAAGTATTACCGGGATTTTAGTAGACATATTTTCCATAGGGTTGGGCTGGGACAATGTGGTTTGAAGCATACATTATTTAGTCGAAGCAGGCCTTAAATTGGGCGACTAGACTGTGCATAAATTCGGAGTAAGCCTCTCCGTTTAATGGCTGATCAAAGCCCTGGGGATCCAGCGAGCGTATTGGTATCTGTAAAGACTGTGCCATGACCTTAGCGTCTTTATCACCATACTGTGGCTCGACAAAAATACATTGAGCCCTGCCGCGAACTGCTGCCTGACGAATTTTATACTGGGTTTTGGCGCCCTGCTGGGCACCACTAGCATCGCGAATTGATAGGCTAGGCTGCAAGTTAAAGGCTGAGACAAAATGACCAAAGGCATCATGGTGACTCAGGTAATTGGCACTGGCGTATGGCTGAAGCTGGGCCTGTAACTGGGCTATCTCGGTTGAACTGATAACATCTTTTACTGGAATGCCTAGCTGGG
>CAJJAS010000160.1 GCA_905182245.1 gamma proteobacterium HTCC2207
TTTTGCGGTGATATCAGACAGATGAATCGGGTTGTAGTCGCCAGAGACCCGCGCATAACGACGACCAATATCTGCGCCAACAGCCCAGTTTTGCGGCTCTCCTTCACGGCTGATAACGGGTCTGCGCTTCTGTTTTACATCGGTTTTACAGCGGTGCAAAAACGTCGAGTTGCTCGTCCAAACGGTTTGATTGTCAATCGCAGCACTCACGTCGATATCCCATTCCAGGCCACGGCTGGTGAGTATAGAACCCCCCACTGCCGCCGTTATACTCAGTGGCCGTTGAATATCAAAAGACTCCAACACTGAAATCTGATTGCGCAGATGAACCTGGCCCATGGCTTTTATGGGGAAGTCTTGCTGGGTCAGTATCTGTAAGAACAGCGGGAACGCCAACATATGTAAGTAGGTCGCAGGCAGATCACCCTGAGCTTTAAAACCACAGAGTTTCTTATAGGCTGCCAGATGCTGAGCGTTAATAATGAGGTCATTCACCTGAGTACTTAACCCAGGTAAGGCATCACCAATCTCATAGGACCCAGACTTAAAAGCAGCCTTACCCAAAAGGGTCGGCATGCTCGGAAGCTCTGGCATCACCATGGGTGGCCTAGAATGAGTTGGCGGTGTTTGCTTTGATGCGGATTTATTCATAATGTCCATAGTGCTTACAGGCTCCCTGTTAGTCATTGGCACTAAAAATGAACGGTTTGTCATTTCGGCCAATTAGGTATAATGGCTATCCTTTTCTTGAGTCGTCAGTATGACAGGTCTAACCGATTCCGGTACTTTGGTGCGCCTGGCCTATAAGGGCCTAGTCAATCTCGGCGTTGATGCCGATGAAGTACTGCGCCGTTCCGGGCTTGATCCCGCTGAGCTTTATCAGGCCAATCTGCGTACCAAATTCTCTGGCCAGCCCAGGTTTTGGAAGGCGGCTGTCGAACTCTCTGGTGATCCCTGTATCGGTCTGCATCTGGGTGAAGAGATGCCTGTCTACAAGGGTCAAATTCTAGAATATCTATTTTTGAGCAGCCAAACCTTTGGCGATGGTCTGCGCAGGGTTCTCAACTACCAGCGCCTAATCAGTGACGCTCTCCACGGTCAGGTGACTGAAACACCCAGCCCCTGCTTAACCAGCTATTTCTCAGAGCACCAACATGCCACCTCCCATCTCGCCGAAGCCATGGTGCTGGGCCTAATAAAAGGCTTTCAGGCGGTGACCGATGGAACATTTAAACCTGAAAAAATTGTATTTAACCATCCGCCAAACACAGACATCGCTGAATATCAGCGCATTTTTCAATGCCCTGTGGAGTTTAATGCCAAGTCGTTTCAGTTGTTTTTCCCTGCCTCTATGCTTAGTTATAGATCACTTTACGCGGAACCTGAACTACTTAATTTACATATTCAAGCGGCAGATCAACATTTGGCCGTTCTTCAGCAACAGGATTTAATTACCGAGGTTCGCAGCCAGCTTGGCGCCCTGCTCGAAAGTGGCGAAACCACCTTAGCAAATGTTGCGAACCGTCTTGGGGTTACACCCCGACATCTGCGTCATCAGCTGGATTTAGCGGGCACCAGTTTTCAGCGCCTGCTCAATGATTATCGCCACCGCCTGGCGCGACGGCTGCTGTCACAAACCGATGAGGGTATTAGTGAGATTGTGTATCTGACCGGGTTTTCTGAGCCTAGCACTTTTTATCGAGCCTTTAGACGCTGGGAAGGCACAACCCCCATAGAGTATCGGCAACAGCATCGCGT
>CAJJAS010000161.1 GCA_905182245.1 gamma proteobacterium HTCC2207
TATTTGGTAATGATGCGCGGCCGATGTTTAACTTGCCGATTAGAACCATTGATGCCCATCTGGCGCTGTCGGTAAAGGATATGCGCATGATTGGTGAGGATATTCGAGTGACTTTGTATCCGGATAAAGATTATTAAAAACAACTGTTGTTTTTGTCCTGAGCGAAACGAAGTATCCCTCCAATGGTGTCATCCTGAGCATAGAGAAGGATCTATAGTGGATAGGCTCTTAGCCTGCAGGTTTGGGCGTTTTTTAGGGTTTAGAGTGCCAGAAATAAATCAAGGTTGAGGTAACCTATGTGTTATTGAAACCATATGCCGCATGGACGCGGCATCTGAGTTTACACGGATGTACTCGCAGCGTGTTTCAGTAGCACATAGGTTACCTCAACCGCTGCGCCAAAATTTAACAAAGATTTGAAAGGGTTTAAGCATGTTTACAGGAATCATTAGCGCCATTGGCGATATCGGTAATCTCGAAGAGCGGGGCGGCGACGTGCGCTTAACCATTCGTAGCGGCAACCTAGATCTAACCGATGTTCAGCTCGGGGATAGCATCGCCTGTAATGGCGCCTGCCTAACCGCGGTCGAGCTGACCGGCGAAGGCTTTGTTGCAGATGTATCGGTGGAGACATTAAATCTCACCACTATTGGCAACTGGAAAACCGGTAGCCGTATCAATATGGAAAAAGCCATGCAGGCTACCGACCGTTTTGGCGGCCATATTGTGTCTGGCCATGTTGATGGTATTGGTGAAGTGGTATCCCTAGAAGAAGACGCGCGCTCTTGGCGTTTCCGTATACGCGCGCCACGAGACATTGCTAAATATATTGCTCACAAAGGTTCAATCACCGTCGACGGCACAAGCCTCACGGTTAATATCGTTGATGGCGCCGAGTTCGAACTGAATATTGTTCCCCATACAATGAAGCACACCGTGATGGGTGATTATCAGGTGGGCAGCAAGGTCAATCTTGAAGTGGATCTAGTGGCTCGCTACCTAGAGCGTTTGCTTCTGGGCGATAAGGCTGCAGATCAATAGCTACCAATTTTACGCGCGCCTAATTTACAAGCGAAGGCATTGAGAATAAGAAACACACTGGAAGAGAAGAGAGCATGGTCCTTAATACAGTAGAAGAATTACTCGAAGATATCCGCCAAGGCAAAATGGTTATCTTGATGGATGACGAAGATCGCGAGAATGAGGGCGATCTAGTGATGGCTGCGCCGATGGTGCGCCCACAAGATATTAACTTTATGGCTACCTATGCCAGAGGTTTGATCTGCCTGACGCTCAATGAGCAGCGCTGCAAACAGCTTGCTCTGGGCATGATGGTTGAAGGCGACAGCAATAAGTCTAGCCACAGCACACC
>CAJJAS010000162.1 GCA_905182245.1 gamma proteobacterium HTCC2207
GGGGCAACCATTGATAAGCTGGCCAGTAAGCTTAATATCTCTCGACGCACATTGCAGCGTCGTCTCTCTGATCGTGATACTAATTTTTTGAATGTCTTACAGGAAGTTCGTTCGAAGGTAGCGCTGCGCTATCTGGGTGATGGGCGTCTGGGTATTACCGAAATAGCCTTTTTGCTGGGCTATGCAGATCAGGGCTCTTTTTCTAGTGCCTTCAAAAGCTGGCATGGGGTTTCGCCTCGGGATTATCGACGGAAGTAATAAAGCCGACGAAAGTAACCTTTTTCTGCCCAGTCGGTGCTTTTTCCTCGGCATGTATTCCCACGAAAATGGCGCTGATTCGCTTGTTGGTTGCTAGTATCGAGCCTAATATCTTAGTCTAAATTTTATTCGCCAATCATTCGGGAATTACTATGTCACTGGACTTCGATAGCGCACGTTTACCCAATAGCAGCCTAACTTCTGAGCACAATGAATGGCGCGCACAGCTGCGACGTTTCTTCGAACGTGAGGTAATTCCTTTCGCTGCAGACTGGGATGAAGACGGTGCCATTCCCGATGATTTATGGCTTAAGGCTTCCGAGGTTGGTTTGCTTGGTTTGGGTTATCCCGAAGAGTTTGGCGGTACCTCCGAGGGCATAGATGTCTGGCACAGTATTATTCTGAATGAAGAGCTGGCCCGTGTTGCCGTGGGTGGCGTTGGAGCCACGTTAATGGTGCATGGGATTGGTTTGCCGCCAGTGATTAACTTTGGTAGCGACGAAATCAAGCAGATGGTAGCGCCTCCCGTACTGGCGGGAACCAAGCGTATTTCTTTGGCGATTACCGAACCCGGTGGTGGCTCTGATGTAGCTCAGTTGCAGACGACAGCACGCCTTGATGGCGACCATTATGTGGTTAATGGCTCCAAAACCTATATCACCGGTGGTATGAATGCCAACTGGTTTACCACCGCCGTCCGCACTGGTGGAGAGGGTTCTAGTGGTGTTTCGACCCTGTTGATTCCGGCAGATGCCGAGGGCGTAACACGGACATCTCTGGATAAAAAGCAGGGCTGGTGGTGCTCGGATACAGCAACCATTTATTTTGACAATGTACGGGTGCCCGTGGGCAACCTGCTGGGTCAGGAAAATAAGGGGTTTAGCGTGATTATGAACAACTTTAATTCTGAACGTCTAGCCATGTCAGCGTCGATGGAAGCCTTTTCTCGAGTGTGCTTAGAAGATGCGGTGATCTGGGCTCGTGAGCGTAAAACCTTTGGTAAGCGCCTGGCGGATCATCAGGTAATTCGTCACAAGATTGCTGAGATGAAACAGCGCATTAACGCGACGCAGGCCTACCTACAGCTTACTTGCCAGCAGATACAGGCGGGTAATGAGAATGCTGGGGATATTGCATTGTTAAAAGTGCAGAGCAGCCAGACCATGGAATTCTGTGCTCGTGAAGCCATGCAGATTTTGGGTGGCGGGGGTTATATGCGCGGCAATCGCGTTGAGCGCATTTATCGTGAGGTGCGGGTTAATGCGATTGGCGGTGGTTCTGAGGAAATTATGCGTGATTTGGCTGCACGGCAGTTTGGGTTGTAGTTAGGGCTGGCGGGTTATTAGTTTAGTGGAGTGGGCGGGGTTAGATCCTTCGTCGCTTCGCTCTGTCAGGATGACATTTAAAAGGCTCTGGCGGGATTGCAGTTAAAGGGCTCTGGCGCAAGACTCCATGCTGTCATCTTGACAGAGCGAAGCGACGAGAGATCTCTTGTCCAGAATACCTCGACTCTTAAAGCATCCTCGTGAAAAGACAAAAAAATGCCCCACTGAAGTCAGTAGGGCGCTTTTGTTACATCTGTAGTTTTACATCTCTTTGGACTACATCAAAAAGCTTAAGCCAGAATCGGCGCCAGCTTCATGGCAATACCCATATCACCAATAATCTTTAGCTTACCGGACATAAAGGCGGCAGTGCCATCTAGGTTGCCCGCGGCCATTTCTTTAAAGTTATCTAGGCTGATAACCATGGTGCAGGCGGCTTCTGCATCGTCGTTACCGACTACGTTTGGAACCTGAGAGGCGTCGAGAACTAGAATGCCGTCATCACCGAAATCAAATTTTAAGATCGAGCCTAAACCGCAATCTTCGCCTACTTTCTCTGCTAATCCAGCTGTTACTTCTTGCAATGACATATGCATACCCTCTTGTTCATTAGTAGTGCCCTTGAGTAGGGCTGTAATATTTTGGCACGGCTAATGTAAAAATTAATGTTGATAAAATCAAGAGAAATCATACGGCCAGACTAATGTCTCCTTGGTCTGTTGGATTCTCGCTCTTGGGGCAGGCCTTTGCTGGGCAGACGCAGCGCTGTTTGGCATGGTTGATTGTTTTATTGGCACCTTAAACCAAGCCTGTGGTTACCTTTGGCGGTACTTTCTATCGATACTAGTGATAAATATGGGTTTTGGTTGTTTTGGACCCATGGTCCGCAGATTGTGGTCTGGGTGATGCCTATTTAGAGCAGTACTGACGTAAACTGGAGTCAGAAGGATCGCTTTAGTTACTGGTGACTGCCAGCATGCAAAGCCGATAATAAAAATAATAATAGGGATAATCATGGATCACGTTAAAGCCTCACCCAGAGCGATGAGTTTTCTGCTGTTTCTCACGCTGCTCAATATCCTCAATATGGTCGACCGTACTCTGATTACCAGCTTTGGTACTGCGATCATTAGCGACCTCGAGTTAAGTGATTCCCAGTTTGGCCTGCTCACTGGCCCGATCTTTGTGTTCTTTTATTCCATTATGGGCCTGTTTATGGGCGCTCTGGCTGACCGTGTGCATCGCCCGAGACTCATTGCTGCGGGACTTATTCTTTGGAGTGCGCTGACGGCTTTGTCTGGTATGGCTAAAAGCTTTGCTCAGATTGGTGTGGCGCGGCTGTTTATTGGTGTCGGTGAATCTGCGATGGCGCCAGCGGCTCTTTCAATGATTGCTGATCTGTATCCAAAAGCAAAAAGAGGTACTGCTACGGGTATTTATTATCTTGGTGTGCCACTGGGAGCGGGCGGTAGCTTTATTGTTGCCGGTATTCTTGGGCCTATGATTGGCTGGCGGAATTGTTTCATGCTTTTGGGCGCTATAGGTTTGGTGCTGGCAGTGGTTCTGCTGTTCTTGAAGGACCCAAAACGCGGGGCTATGGAGGAGACACAGGATACTAAGCAAGAGGATTTAATTGGCGGCAACTGGCGCAGTATTGCTTCCGATGTCTACTCAATCGTTAAGTCCACGCCAGCACTTGCCTGGACGATGATTGGTGCGGTGTTCTTGCATATTCCCTTGGGTGCAGGCCAGTTTGCCATTGTGTGGCTAGAGCGTGAAAGAGGCTTTGGTGTGGGTGAAATCAGTGCTGTTTACGGCCTTATTTATATTGTATTTGGTACGGCGGGTACCTTTTTAGGGGGTATTCTCAGTGACTGGTATCAGGCCCGCTTTAAGGGTGGCAGGGTTCGATTTCTTGCTTATCTAATGCTGGGTATCACACCTTTGCTAATTTCCTTTCGTTTTGTAGATCCCTCGTCGGCTCTGTTTTATGTGGGTATGGCTGCGGGTATGTTCAGTGTCAGCTCGTTTTATGGCCCGGCATTTTCAACGGTTCAGGACCTTACGCCTGCGCGCTTGCGGGGTGTGATGACGGGTTTGTTGCTGGTGGCCTGCAATCTTCTTGGATTGGGTATAGGCGCGATGATGACGGGCTTACTTAGTGATGCCTTTTCTGCCAATGCCGTGTTTGAGCCCCTGACTAAGGCCTTGCTGACCGCGGATGTTTTGTCTTGGGGAGCGCCTGCTAGCTTTATTGTTGCATCCATCTATTTGGAAAGGAGCAATGTTAAAGCTCGAGCCCCTGGTTTTGCTTAGTGAATATTGGCACGGGTTCTAGTATTGCTGGCATATATTCCTAAGAGCCGTGGGTTATCGGGACGTATTAAAAAAGTCTAAAAACGTGATTTGAACAGTTTCAGGGGAAAGGCAATGAGCGATAAGAATATTCGTATTGCAGGGGCTAGTGGCTTTTGGGGCGATGCTGCCCGTGCCACACCGCAGCTATTAAAGGGCGGCAATGTGGACTTTATCGCCTATGACTATCTTGCCGAAATCACTATGTCGATTATGGCTCGGGCCCGAGCTAAGAATCCAGATTATGGCTATGCACTCGATTTTGTGACTGCCGCCATGAAACCCAATCTTAAAGAGATAGCCCGTCAGGGCGTGAAAATCGTTTCCAATGCAGGTGGAGTAAATCCTCAGGCCTGCGCCAATGCATTGCGCGCCGTTATCGCCGAGCAGGGTTTGAGCCTAAAAGTCGCCTGTGTGCTGGGTGATGACATGATTGCCCAGCGAGATGAGTTGGCTGAGCAGGGCCATACTGAAATGTTTACCGGTGTGGCTTTTCCTCCGGCAGACAAGGTCGCCAGTATCAATGCTTACTTGGGTGCCTTTCCTGTGGCCAAGGCTCTGGAAGAGGGTGCAGATATTGTGGTTACTGGTCGCTGCGTGGATAGCGCCGTGACACTTGGTGCCTGTATCCATGCCTTTGGTTGGGGTCGCGATGATCTGGACAAACTGGCCATGGGATCATTGGCGGGACATATTATTGAATGTGGCCCCCAGGCAACGGGTGGCAACTTTACCGACTGGGAAGAGGTTCATAGCCTTGAAACTATTGGTTACCCCATTACCGAGATCAGTGCCGATGGCAGCTTTGTCTGCTCTAAACCCGAGGGTACAGGTGGTCTAGTAACCCGAGCAACAATTGCTGAACAGATGGTTTATGAGATTGGTGATCCTCAGGCTTATATGCTGCCCGATGTGATTTGTGACTTTTCCAACGTTGAACTTGAACAGGTGGCTGAGAACCTAGTTCGAGTGACAGGCGCCACTGGTATGCCAGCTCCGGATACGTACAAAGTCTGTACTACTTATGCTGATGAATTTCGCGGCGGTACCAATATGACCTTTTATGGCATCGATGCTGACCGCAAAGCCCAGAAGCTGGCGGATGCTATTTTTGTTGCAGCGCGAGGAACGTTAAAACACCTTGGGCTGGCGGACTTTAGCGAAACCAGTGTCGAAATTCTGGGTGCCGAAAGCCAGTATGGTAGTGCGGCCACAGTGACTAACTGCCGTGAAGTCGTTATGAAAATAGCCGTCAAGCATCCCGATGCGGCGGGCATTGGCATTATGCTCAAAGAGGCCGTTGGTCTTGGTTTGGCAACACCGCCGGGCCTCTCTGGTTTTGCTGGTGCACGTCCGAGCCCGTCTCCCGTTGTTCGTCTTTTCTCATTCGCACTTTTGAAAGGTGCAGCTGAAGGCTCAACTAAAGGGGCTGTCAAACCTCAGGTTGAGCTGGATGGGGTTGTTTTTGATGTGCCAGATACTGCTGGTGACGCGTTTAATCGTCAGAACATTACAAGGCCTAAAGTGCCGACATTACCCGCAGCACCGGCCGGTGATCTGGTT
>CAJJAS010000163.1 GCA_905182245.1 gamma proteobacterium HTCC2207
GACCATGGTGAGTAATCTTGCCAGTAAAAAAGAGGCTAAAAACGCGTGATTTGTTTTGATAATCTCAGTAAGCGTTACCCCGGAGGCTTTGAAGCGCTGCGCAATGTCAGCTTTAAAATGGAAGCGGGAGAGATGGCGTTTCTCACCGGCCATTCGGGCGCCGGCAAAAGTACCTTATTAAAATTATTAATGTTGATGGAGCGCCCGACCTCGGGAAACCTGCTGATCAATGGTAAAAACCTCAATCGCCTATCGAATTCTCAGATTCCCATGTACCGCCGTCAGGTTGGTGTGGTCTTTCAAAATCACCAGCTCCTGCTAGATCGTACGGTTTTTGACAATGTGGCTTTGCCACTCCAAGTGTCCGGCTATCCGGCTAAGGAAATTGGCCGTCGTGTCCGCGCAGCATTGGACGGCGTGGGTCTGCTCGATAAAGAGCAGCAAAAACCTATGGCGCTCTCGGGTGGAGAACAACAGCGCGTGGGCATTGCCAGAGCCGTGGTGCACAAGCCGCGCATTCTGCTGGCGGATGAGCCTACCGGTAACCTAGATCCCCAGCTGTCCACAGAGATTATGGCGCTGTTCCGCCGTTTCCAGAGTGTTGGCGTCACCGTCTTGATCGCCACCCACGACATCAGTTTGATCAACCGTATGCAGCTGCGCATTATGCGCCTCGAAGATGGTGAGCTAACGGATGATGGAGGCGGTTATGGCGGCTACTGATAATAGTCGCGGTGCTATTGGGCAGAAGCTCAGTTTTGCTCATCGCTGGCGTGGCTATAAGGCGCACCACCGGGAAACATTGAGTGCCAGTCTCGTAAAAATGCTCCATGAGCCCATGCAGACCGTGCTCACCGTTATGGTGATTGCTATTGCACTGGCCTTACCGGCGTCACTCTACCTCACCGTCGACAATGTCCAGCAGCTAGGTAGTAACTTTGATTCCTCGGCGCAGATCACTGTGTTTGTTAACAAAGGGGCTAAACCTGAGGCGATAGAAGGTCTTGAGAAAAAACTCAACGGCATGACCGGCGTTACCTCCGTTGAATATATCTCGGCACAGCAGGCACTGTTAGAATTTAAAGCATTATCTGGTTTTGGCTCTGCGCTGCGTTATCTCGAAGATAATCCGCTACCGGCGGTCTTTTTAGTGCAGCCGATGATGGAAGGGGAGGTTGATCTCGTCCAGGCGCAACAAATAATTACCGCGATTACCGCTCTCCCTGTGGTAGACGACGTGCAGATTGATATGGCTTGGCTGCAGCGTCTGTATTCACTGATCGAGATGGGCCATAAAATCGTATTAGCCTTAGGTATTACGCTGGGGATCGGTGTGTTGTTGGTAATAGGAAACACGATTCGCCTGGCGATTGAGAGCCGTCGCAATGAGATTATTGTGGTCAAGTTGGTGGGTGGCACCAACGCCTATGTGCGCAGACCTTTTCTCTATACCGGCCTACTACTGGGCCTATTTGGCGCCCTGATAGCCTCAATAATGCTGTTTAGCTGCTTGATGTGGATCAGTAGTTCGGTTGAAAACCTCGCCAGTCTCTATCAGAGTCAGTACAGATTGCAGGGTTTAGGTATTACCGGGTTCTTATCGCTGATGCTAATCGGCGGTGTGTTTGGCTTGGGGGGTGCTTGGATTGCAGTCAGCAGGCACCTGCGAGATATTGAACCCAGATAGGATTGCTGTGCTTTGGGACCTAAAAATACCCAGCCTAGGGAACTAACAGAGCCCCTAGGTACTCTAGTAACCAGTATTTGTTTAATGCTAGAATTGTCGACCGAGAATTAAAGAGTAAATCATGAACAAAGCCCTTCAAGCTATGGATTGGATGACACCAGGCGCTAACCTGAATGCTTATATTCAGGGCACAGCCACGGTGCCGATTTTATCTATTGAAGAAGAGAGATCCTTAGGTGAGGCCCTGTATTACGAAGAAGATCTCGATGCAGCACGTCGTCTGGTAATGTCTCATCTGCGTTTTGTTGTTCATATTGCTCGTTCTTACAGCGGTTATGGCCTGCCACTGGCTGACCTGATTCAAGAGGGCAATGTTGGCCTGATGAAGGCGGTAAGACGCTTTAATCCTGAGAAGGGCGTACGAGTAGTCTCTTTTGCAGTCCATTGGATCAAAGCTGAAATACATGAATTTATTCTTCGCAACTGGCGCATAGTCAAAGTTGCGACGACCAAAGCGCAACGCAAATTATTCTTCAATCTGCGCAGTGCGAAAAAAGAATTACAGTGGTTAACAGCCGATGAAGCCAAAGCGGTTGCCGATGACTTGGGCGTTGAACTCAAAGACGTCAAGGAAATGGAGATGCGTCTCTATGCCCGAGATGCCGCCTTCGATGCTCCGGCAGATGAAGATGAAGACAGCGTGCAGTATGCGCCGGTGTTCTTTCTCAATGATAAAAATGCAGACCCTGCAGAACAAGTCGAAAAAGACGATTACGAAGGCGACAATAACTATCGCCTGGCCGAGGCGGTTAAAAGCCTCGACGAGCGCAGCCAGGATATTCTGCAGCGCCGTTGGTTAGAAGATAAAAAAGCCACATTGCATCAGCTAGCTGATGAATATGGTGTTTCTGCTGAGCGTATTCGCCAGTTAGAAAAAAACGCCATGAAAAAAGTCCGCGTATTAATGGAAGCCTAATTAACTAACTTAACCTAATAAGCCGCGTCGTCAAACGCGGCTTTTTTATTGCTATGAATAAAACAGTTTGGATCAAAATTATCGCCCTCAGCGGCGCGCTGTCTGTTGCCTTGGGTGCCTTTGCCGCCCATGGTCTGGATGGCATTCTGTCGCCTAGGTATATGGATACCTTTCGCACCGCTGTGCTGTATCAATTTCTGCACAGCCTTGGCCTTCTCGGTATTCTTTGTCTCCCCGAACAGCTGATGTACAGCCGCAGACAGGAATGGGTGGCGCGGAGCTTTTTGCTGGGTATTATTCTATTTTCAGGATCTCTCTACGCGCTGGTCTTTACCGGTATTAGCGCCCTGGGCATCATCACGCCACTGGGGGGCACCGCCTTTATCATTGGCTGGGGACTTCTCTTTTTCTCGGTAAAATCACAAGACTAAATCATGGATATAAGACCAGAATACCGCAAAAAATCAATTCGCAGCTATGTGGTCCGTGCAGGGCGCATGACCGATGGCCAGCGCAATGCTTTCGACACGAGCTGGCCAACCTATGGCTTGAAATTGGCGGATGGCGCCATTGATACCGATGCGGTATTTGGCCGCACTGGGCCCAAGGTACTAGAAATTGGTTTTGGCATGGGTGACTCATTGTTACAGATGGCCGCTGCGGAACCTGAGACAGATTTTATTGGTATCGAGGTTCATCCCCCTGGTGTTGGCACCCTTATGAATACGGCCAAGGCTGAGGGAATATCCAATCTGCGCGTATATTTGGCCGATGCCAATGATGTGCTCGAGGAATGTTTTGCGTCTCAGAGTATTGATCGACTGCAGCTTTACTTCCCGGACCCCTGGCACAAGAAAAAGCACAATAAACGCCGTATTGTGCAGCCACAATTTGTACAGCTAGTCAGAGAAAAATTACGTCCCGGCGGCGTATTACATATGGCTACTGATTGGGAACACTATGCCGAGCAAATGCTCGAAACCCTAGATGCCGCTGAGGGATTTGAAAATATTGCCGGTATCGGGCAGTATTCCTCACGGCCCGACTATCGCCCTATGACTAAATTTGAAAAACGTGGCGAACGCCTGGGTCATGGTGTCTGGGATTTGATTTACAAAAAGTTAGACTAACCCTCTATCTATTAGGCACTAATAGGTAGTAGCCGGTAGTAGGGGCTTATAAATAGCCTAAAATAACCCATGATCAACATTATTCTAAAGAAGCACTTAACTAAACAAGGGAATACCGATGAAAGCATTCAAAGTTCTGCCACTGACCGCGCTACTAGCTTTAGGCGCCTGTGATCAGCTTAAGCAAGGGGACGTGGCCCTAGAGACTCAGGAGCAAAAAATAAGCTATCTCTTGGGTATGGATAATGGCAAAAATATTCAGTCTGTAGGTATCGCGATTGATACTGCCGCGTTTCAGCAGGGTTTTACTGCCGGTATTGCAGGTACGGAACCAGTCTTGAGCGAAGAGGTAATTGCCGAGACAGTAAAAGCCTTTGAAACCGACATGATGGCCAAGCGCGAAGAAATGCAAAAGGCCGAACAGCAGTCAACGGAGCTTCAGGCCGAGGGCAATGCGATCGCCGGAACCGAGTTTTTAG
>CAJJAS010000164.1 GCA_905182245.1 gamma proteobacterium HTCC2207
ACATAAACCGCGACTAGCCACAGCTGATGTAAGGGATGAAAACCAATACTGCACCTTGTTGGGCTATAGATGGGATCGGCTAACAGGTGGTCTAGATCCACGACCATGGTCGCCATCATGATCAAAAAGGCGAACTTCCAATTCTTGGTAAAGAACAGGTAAGCCACCAGGAGCGGGACTATAAAGTGCAGGCCGATATGTAGCATTAAAGATTGATCCTAACTATTGATCCTAACTATTGATTCTAACTGAAGCTTCTGTTCAGCCGCAATACTATCCCACCTGCGGTTCCAGCGCGTTCTTTTTAACTCAAAAGTCTGAAGAAGAATGATCTTGCCCAATTTAGTTAGCATGCTTACAATAAGCTCAATACATAAATACCCCTACTCTCACCGCCTATGACTAAATTAGACAATGACACTCTCGGCTTTGTTATCCATGACGTTGCAAGAATGCTACGTTGGGAATTTGATCGCCGTGCTCAAACCTTTAATCTAACCCGTTCCCAGTGGTCGGTGCTGGTAGCACTAATCCGTAAAAATGGTGTACAGCAACGCACATTGGCTGACATTGCTGATGTCACAGCCATTACCATGACAGGATTATTAGACAGACTTGAACGGGACGGCTGGGTGGTTCGTAAGCCAGACCCAGAGGATCGCCGAGCTAAGCGGGTCTATCTCACCGACAAGATCGACCCTGTTATGGCTGATATTAAGGCGATAGTAAAAGAAGTTAGAGCCACTGCTCTGCATGGGCTATCCGCACAGGAACGGGATCAATTGATTAGTTTGATGTTGCGGATACGTCAGAATTTGTCTTCTCAAGACAGCCATAAAAATATTTAAATAGGTTAATTAATCGTGTCAGAAAATAATAAAAATAAAGTGACAATTTGGTTGGGCCCAGTGGTTTTAGTTGTAATAGGACTGTGGATTTACATGACCGGCGGTCGTCATGTGGAAACTGACAATGCCTATCTCAAGGCGAATATGGTGTCGATTAGCAGTGAGGTTTCGGCCAAAGTGGTTGAGGTTTTAATTACGGATAACAGTCCTGTTGAAGCTGGCGATGTGCTGTTTCGTGTCGATGATCAGCCCTATCAGATTGCGTTAATTCGAGCCAAGGCTAATTTGGTTAAGGTCGGTGGCGACCTAGAGAGCCTCAAGGCAGACTATTTCAATAAACTGGCAGATTTAAATAAGGCCAAAACTCAGGAAACGTTTTATCTCGGCGAATACAACCGACTGAATAAGGTGCTAGAAAGTAACACCGTGTCTGAGGTTCAGGTGGCTCAAGCCAGATACGACTACCAAGATGCCCTTAATGAGGTACAGGTAACCACCCAGGCATTACTGGCGGTGAAGGCTCGTCTGATCAGCTTAGACCTGCCCCTGCAGGAGCATCCCAACTATTTACTGGCACTGGCTGAGCTCGATCAAGCCAAACTAAATTTGAGCTATATTGAAATTATTGCCCCCTCTTCCGGTGTGATCGCAAACCTGAATATGCAGAAGGGTGAGTATATTATTGCCGGAGCACCGCTATTTAGCCTGGTGGACAATGGCAACATTTGGGTTGAAGCCAACTTTAAAGAAACCGATTTAACGCATCTGCGTGCCGGCCAAGCGGCCACCATTACCGTTGATTCCTACCCCGACCTAAAATGGCAGGCCATTGTTGCGAGCATTACCCCGGGTACCGGGTCTGAGTTCTCATTGTTACCTGCACAAAACAGCAGCGGCAACTGGGTCAAGGTGGTGCAGCGAGTCAACGTAAAACTAACTATTGATCAAGCCATAGCGCCTACTGCATTGACCCCGGGTATGAGCGCATTGGTTAACGTAGACACAGAACATCGCCGTCAGCTGCCTTGGGTTAATTAAATAATGTCTGCCAGCATTGAGCTGAGCCCGGGTGTTAAAGTCGCGGTGACATTTGCTGTGATGCTGGCGGCGATCATGCAGATGATCGACACCACTATCGCCAATGTAGCACTGCCTCATATGCAGGGCAGTTTGTCGGCTACTCAGGATCAACTGTCCTGGGTTCTCACCTCTTATATTGTTGCCTCCGCCATTATGACCCTGCCCGTGGGCTGGCTCGCTGGGCGCTACGGGCAAAAGAATATTGTACTTATTTCGCTGGTTGGATTTACCTTTGCCTCGGTGCTATGTGGCATTGCCGACTCGCTCAATCAGATGATTCTTTTTCGTCTACTGCAGGGCACCTTTGGTGCTGCACTGGTGCCGCTATCCCAATCGATTATGCTGGATATTAACCGCGAGGAAGATCAGGGCAAGGCCATGGCACTCTGGGCTGTTAGCGTTATGATCGGCCCTATTCTTGGGCCTTTAGCGGGTGGGTTCTTAACTGAGCACTATTCTTGGCGCTGGGTTTTTTATATTAATTTACCCCTTGGCGTATTGGCTTTTATTTTTATCGCAACATTAATGCCCGACTCCAAAAGAGTTGAGCGACGCTTTGATAAATTAGGCTTTTTTACTCTCGCCATTTTTATCGCCACCATCCAGTTAATCCTCGATCGTGGCCATCATCTGTACTGGTTCGAGTCTGGCGAAATACAGCTTTACTGCGCCCTAGCACTGGGTGCTCTGTGGGTGTATGTCGCCCATACTCGTGTGGCCGTGGATCCCTTTATCTCGCCCGCTATTCTTCGCGATCGCAACTTTATGGCTGCACTGAGCTTTATGTTTAGTATTGGTCTGGTTCTACTGGCCACCATGGCCTTACTGCCGCCCTACATACAAAATATTATGGGCTATCCGGTACTTGATACAGGCATGATACTGGCACCGAGAGGTATAGGTACCATGATGTCCATGCTGGCTGTCACTAAGTTAAGCCATCGTATTGACTCTCGCAGTATGGTTTTATTTGGCCTTCTGTTAACCGCGTACTCCCTGTATGCGATGTGTGATTTTGGTACCTTTGTGCCCTCGTCCCTGATTATACAAACCGGCCTATTACAGGGTTTTGGACTTGGCTTTATCTTTATGCCACTGACCAACCTTGCCTATATAACATTGGCTCCTCCCCTGCGGGCAGAGGCGGCCGGACTATTTAGCCTGGTTAGAAATTTGGGTGGCAGTGTTGGCGTGTCTATCGTGTTTACGCTATTTGCACGAGACATACAGATACAACATTCGTATCTCGCCGAAAATATCACCCAATACACCTTCGGGCTTGGCCTGCAGCAGTTGCCGCAGGCTATGAATAATGAGACCGCTGCAATGCTGCTCACCCTAGATGCCGAGATCAACCGACAGGCCGCGACCATTGCTTATATCAATGACTTTAAGTTAATGATGTGGATTGTCTTGGCGGTAATACCGTTGGTGTACTTTATAAAGGCTAAGCCACCTAGCGCACCAGCGAATGGAAGTACCAGCGGCTGAGTGCGCCAGCGAATAAAAGTACTAGCGAATGAGAGCGCCAGTGAATGAAAGCACCAGCGAAGAGACCGAGAGTACCTCGCACTGAACT
>CAJJAS010000165.1 GCA_905182245.1 gamma proteobacterium HTCC2207
AAATACATATTCAACACCTAACTGGTCGAGGTATTCGACTAACAGATCTGCCAATTCAGGCTCTACCAAAGCGGTTGGCACAGGATCAGATCTAACGTCTAAATTTACCATTTTTTATTTAGATTCCTATATAAATTAGTATGTTACGGAGGTTTCCTAATATTTTTTTCAATTGCATAAAGTAATAGATCAAGGCCTTGGCCATTTCAACAATATATCTACCTATTTTTACTTGAAGTCCAACTTCTATAGATGGCGGTTAATCATAAATACCAGCCTGCGATCTCGACAATGGCTGCCCAGCGGTTACAATGCTTTCCCGTTTATTTATCGCCATGTTTTTGTATGCAAAACCAAGACAGCAAAATAGAAAGTAGCCCTCAGGGAAAAGCCCCAGAAAAACAGGAAAGCTTGCTGTTAAATCTGGCCTTTAATCTGTTAGTGCCCACCCTTGTATTAACCAAACTCAGCGATCCTGAATTTTTGGGTATTAAGCTTGCGATTGTGGTCGCGCTTTCGTTCCCAATTGGTTATGGCATCCATGATTTTTTAACCAGGGGAAAACTTAACTTTTTTTCTGCGTTAGGTGTTGTCAGCGTTGCGCTCACCGGAGGCATCAGCCTGTTAGAACTGGATGCGATTTACATTGCTATCAAAGAGGCATCTATTCCTGCAATTTTTGGCGCCGCCACTTTAATTTCTTTAAAAACTTCACAGCCGTTGATCCATACCTTTTTACTTAACGATGCCATTTTAGAAATTCAAAAGATTAATACGGCATTAGAAGATAATGGTCGTAAGCCTGAGTTTGATAAGTTATTGATTAATGCCTCGTGGATTTTAGCGGGATCGTTTTTCCTTTCTTCGCTACTCAACTATTTACTGGCCGTCATTATTTTGACCGCCGACCCTGGAACTGTTGCCTTTAATGAGCAGCTGGGCAAAATGACTGCACTGAGTTTTCCGGTGATTGCACTGCCGGCAATGTTGGTGATGATGGGCAACCTTTTTTATCTCTTTAGAGGCATCACTAAGCTCACGGGCATGTCTCTCGAAGAAATTATCAAGCAAAAATAAATAGAATTTAAGTAGGAGTATTTAGCTATGTGGTACGCAATCATCAGTGAAGACATCGAAAACAGCTTGGAAAAACGCGGTTTGGCCCGTCCAGCTCACCTGGATCGTCTACATACTCTTAAAGAAGCTGGCCGCCTACTTATTGCTGGCCCACATCCGGCTATTGATAATAATGAGCCAGGAGAAGCAGGTTTTACTGGCAGCCTAGTGGTCGCTGAATTTGACTCTCTTGCCGATGCTCAGGCCTGGGCCGATGCGGATCCCTATGTGGCTGGGGGAGTCTATGCCTCAGTGACGGTTAAGCCGTTTAAGAAGGTATTACCTTAAACTTGCTCTAAATAAGACCGAATTACGTTAAAATCTCGGGAACAGACTCAAGATAACCCCTGAATAGCCTGATCTCAGGAGTTATCATTTACGCTAGATCAGGGTATGATCGCAGCCAATAAAAACTACTCAAGAATGCATATGAACTATAGAACCTTATCCCTGACCCTTTTATTGGCCTTATTTGCCTCAAATGCAACGGCTCAAGACAGCCAGCAAGCGCCAGAAGCCGCCGATACAGAGGTAGCTGCGCCGGCAAGCGATGATGCTGCTGCTCTTATAGAAAAACCTATTGTTATTAATCCTATCGCCATGAAGCCTCAAACTCGCTATGTGTCAGATGAGTTTTATGTGCCACTTCGTGAAACCCCCTGCTCACGCTGCAAAATAGTGCACCGAGGTCTAAAAACCGGCACTAAGCTGAAGCTGATGAGCCTGCAAGATGGCTGGGGAATGGTTAAGACGGATAAAGGTGTTGAGGGCTGGATGGAAGAGCAGTTCCTTTCCGATACCCAAACTGCCCGTGTGCAGTTGGTCAAAGACCAGGCCGTAATGAAGAAGCTAAAAAGTCGCAATAATCAGCTCGAAAAAGTGATGAGCGAACTTCGCCAGCAATCTAAGTCTTTGCGCGGCAAGCTGGACACAACGAAAGGCAACAAAGAGAACCTGAGCCTTGAGTTGACCAATCTGAAAAACATCTCCTCTGACGCCATTGCCATTAACAAGCAAAACCAGGCGCTGGTTACACAGAACCATATGCTGCAGGGTGAAAATGACGTTCTAAAGGCTAACTTTGACGACCTGCAGAAAGATAAGCGCAACGAATCCTTTCTGTATGGTGGTCTTACCGTATTTCTGGGTGCTATCTTAGTGGTATTGATTCCCAAGCTGCGCGGACGCAAACGTTTCTCAGAATGGCAGCAGTAAAAAACTGATAAAGAGCGCCACCTATAAAAAGCAGCAGTAGAAAAGAATGGCCTACTAAAGAGCTGTTTGTTAGAACAGCAGTAGTCCATTCATACCCAAGCGCCGCAACCCACCGCGGCGATAAGTAACAAATATAAGGAGATACCCTGTGAGTCGATCATTTTATAGTCTGATAGTTGCCTTGGCAGCCATGGTTGCCCTGAGCATTAGCCATGCCGCCCCCGCAAATCCGCAGGTTTTAATTAAAACTGAGAAAGGCGATATTCTCGTTGAGCTTTATGCCAGCGAAGCCCCAGTGACTGTCGATAATTTTGTTAAGCACGTGAATAGCTACCATTACGATGGCCTAATTTTTCACCGTGTGATTAATAAGTTCATGATTCAAACCGGCGGTTTTACCTTTGATCTAAGTCCTCGCCAGTCTGAGCGACCCACCATTGTTAATGAAGGCAGCAATGGACTGAAAAATAAGCGCGGCACCCTAGCGATGGCACGAACCAACCATCCAGATAGTGCTCAGGCACAATTTTTCATCAATCATAAATCCAATAAGTTTTTGGACTCCTCGGATAAGAAGTTAGGATATGCGGTGTTTGGCCGAGTTATAGACGGCATGAAGGTT